>NZ_JAFREJ010000007.1:0-98251 GCF_017377545.1 Faecalibacterium sp. Marseille-Q4164
GCCCGGCTCACTGTGGCAGACACAGCGCTGGATGTCCGGGCCTTCTGCGACACCGGCTTTTCGGTGCAGGAGCCGCTTTCGGGCCGGACGGTGGTGCTGGTGCGGTTCGGTGCCGTGCAGGGCCGCCTGCCGCCCGCCCTGGGTACTTATCTGGAGCAGCACTTTGCCGGGGCCGCTCCCCTGCCCGACCCGGCGCTGGGGGTGCGCCTTGTTCCCTGCACCACCGTGGCCGGGCACTGTATCCTGCCGGCCGTCCCGGCCAGCCTGTGCTGCACCGGCTCTCCCGCCGGGCAGGGCATGGCCGAGCACCTTTATGCCGCCTTCGCCGATCTCCCCCCGCCGCCTGATGGGTGGGAAGTGCTGGTGGGGGTGGAAGCGTTGGAAATGATTCACCCCCTCCGTCACCGCCAAGCGTGACCGAGGGCTTCACAAAGGAGGAACCGCCCTTGCATCATCTGCTTTCACTTCTTTGCCGTCTTTATTGCTTTCTGCTGGCCCCTTCCGCCGCCCACTACATCAACGGCGGGCCCAGCCTGCCGCCGCCGCTGACACCGGAACAGGAAAAGGCCCTGCTGACCCGGATGATGGCGGGGGATGCCGCCGCGCGCGATGACCTCATCACCCATAACCTGCGGCTGGTGGTCTACCTTGCCAAAAAGTACGAGAACAGCGGTGTGCCGCAGGAGGACATGATCTCCATTGGCACCATCGGGCTGATCAAGGCGGTAAACACCTTTACGCCCGCGCGGAACATCAAGCTGGCCACCTACGCCAGCCGGTGCATCGGCAACGAGATCCTGATGTACCTGCGCAAAAGCTCCAACCGGCGGCAGGAGGCCAGCATCGACGAGCCCCTGAACACCGACGGCGACGGCAACGAGCTGCTGCTCTCGGATGTGCTGGGCAGCGACGAAAATCTTGTGGGCCTGCAATTGGAGCAGGCCGCCGAGCGCGCCACCCTCCGGCGCTCCGTGGAGCAGCTGGCCCCCCGGGAGCGGCAGATCATGGAGCTGCGCTTCGGCCTTGTGGACGGCGTGGAGCACACCCAGAAGGAAGCCGCCGATGCCCTTGGCATCAGCCAAAGCTACATCTCCCGGCTGGAAAAGCGGATCATCCGTCAGCTGAAAGAGGTGCTGGAGCGGGAGTAACCGGCAGCTGGCTCACCCTCTCAGGCGCTAACGCGCCAGCTCCCCCAAAGGGGGAGCCAAGACTGCCCCAGCCTTTAGCACCTGCTTGCGGTTGCCCTGCCAAAGGCTCTCCCTTTGGGAGAGCTGGCATTGCGAAGCAATGACTGAGAGGGCGAGGCTGCTAACAATTCCCATGTATCTTCCCCGCCCTCTTACCCCATACTTCCGGTATCAACGTAACCGGAGGTTCGGGGGATGTACAACAAAGTGGAATTATGCGGGGTGGACACGGCCCAGCTGCCGGTGCTTTCCGAAACGGAAAAGCGGCAGCTGCTCACCCGGGCGCGGGCAGGCGATGCCGCCGCCCGGCAGGCCATGATCGAGGGCAACCTGCGGCTTGTCCTGAGCGTGGTGCAACGGTTCGCGCAGCGGGGGGAGAATCTGGACGACCTGTTTCAGGTGGGGTGCATCGGGCTCATCAAGGCCATCGACAACTTTGACCCGGCCCAGCCGGTGCGGTTTTCCACCTACGGCGTGCCCATGATCATCGGGGAGATCCGGCGCTTCCTGCGGGACAACAACGCCCTGCGGGTCAGCCGCAGCCTGCGCGATGCCGCCTACAAGGCCATGCAGGCCCGGGAGACGCTGGAAAAGCAGCTGGGCCGGGAGCCCACCGTGGACGAGGTGGCCCGGCAGGCAGGACTTTCCCGCCGGGAGGTGAACGCGGCGCTGGAATCGGTGGTGGAGCCCATCAGCCTGGAAGAGCCCCTTTACACCGATGGCGGCGATGCCATGTATGTCATCGATCAGGTGCGCGACCCGGACAGCGAGGACAGCTGGATCAGCGGGTTGGAGTTCCGGCAGACCGTGGCCGGGCTGACCCCGCGCGAAAAGCGGATCATGGAGCTGCGCTACCTCAAGGGCGAGACCCAGATGGAGGTGGCGCGGGAGATCGGCATCAGCCAGGCGCAGGTCTCCCGGCTGGAAAAGGCCGCGCTGGAGCAGTTCCGGCACAAATAAACAGGAGAGCGGCACAGGCCTCCCTGCGCCGCTCTCCTACTTTTTGTATTTGCGCCTGGTCGCCGCCCCGCCCCGCAGATGGCGCTCGGCCTTGTTGCGGGCCAGCACGGCCTGCACCCGGGCAAACAGGGCCGCATCCACGGCCCGCAGGCGGGTGGATACATCCTTGTGCACCGTTGATTTGCTGCACCCAAACGCCCGGGCGGCTGCCCGCACCGTGGCACTGTGCTCTGCAATGTACTCTCCCAGCAGCGCCGCCCGCTGCTCCGGCTCCACGTTCATCCGGTCACGCCTCCCCTGTTTGCGGTCTCCCTAAAAAATATGAGCCAGCGGCCGCCAATATGCCCGCCGGGGCTTGACATTTGGGCGCTGGCCGCTATACTGGGAGCTGGACATAAAAACAGGGGCGCTGAAAAGCTGAGATCCGCACCTGAGCGGAGTACCCTCGAACCTGATCCGGGTAATGCCGGCGTAGGTAGTTTGCGGAAAGGTCCACCCTCTTCACAAACGAAGCCCATGCGCCTGCCTTTTTGTGCGGGTGCATTTGTTTTTGTGTACTATTATCTGAGAAGAGGAATCTCCCATGTCAAAAACCTATTCCAAGACCCGCATTCTTGTGGAGTGCGCCCTGATGATCGCCATTGGCACCGTGCTGAGCAACATCAAGTTCTTCACCCTGCCCAACGGCGGCAGCGTTACCCTGCTGAGCATGCTGCCCTTTGTGCTGGTCTCCTTCCGCCACGGCGTGAAGTGGGGCCTGTTCACCGGCTTTGTCAACGGCTGCCTGCAGATGCTGCTGGGCTTCTGGGCACCCCCGACCCCGACCTTCCTGTATTTCCTGGGTGAAGTCCTGCTGGACTACCTGGTGGCCTTTATGGCGCTGGGCACTGCCGAGTTCTTTGCCCGTCCCTTCAAGAACCGGATGGTCGGCGTGGCCGTGGGCACATTTATGGCAGGCTTCCTGCGCTTTATGTGCAGCTTCCTGTCCGGTGTGCTGGTCTGGGGCAACCTGAACGAAGGCCTGTCTGCCTGGACTTACAGCCTGGTGTACAACGGCAGCTACATGCTGCCCGAGACCCTGCTGACCATGGTGGCCGCCGTTCTGCTCTGCCGTGTGGCTCCGCAGATCTTTGACCGCCAGCACGCAAAGGCCTAACCTATCTTCACTTTGTTCCGCGCCCTGCCCGGCTCCGTGCCCGGCAGGGCTTTTTTGTTTTTGCAGACTTTTTCAAATTGGGTGTTGACAACCGCCTGCCCGGCTGGTATAATAACTCACGTCGCAAGACACCAACCGAATATGTGGGGGATTAGCTCAGCTGGGAGAGCGCTTGCATGGCATGCAAGAGGTCAGCGGTTCGATCCCGCTATTCTCCACCAAAAAGGCACTGTACTTCGTAGGAAGTACGGTGCTTTTCTTTTTTATTCCGGCAAAAAGATCAGGGGGTGCACCGCTCGCCATGCAGGCGGGCCAGTGACACCCCCGATCTCAATCGAAACCGTTATCTGATTTAACGCTTGCAGTGTTTTCCGCGCCGCGCCGCCAGCGCCATGCCAAGGCCCGCCTGCGTATCTCTACGCTGGCGGTCTTTTTATGGGCGCGGGTGGATTACGCAAGCCGCGCATCTAAAAAAGCCCCGCAGGGGCTTTTTCCCCCGCCGGACTGTTCGGCGGGTCGATGCTGTTCGAATCCACCCGCCTAGCCTCCGGGAAGGTTATTACAAAACAGAAACTCCAGTACCCGGTTCGGATACTGGAGTTCTTGGTGGAGCGAAGCAACCTAAATCCGAACCATTGCCCTCTGGGGCATCTTTGGCGGCAATCTCATCAAAAGTGATGGTTTTTGTGCCGTCTTTGTAGTTGAATGTAATCAAAACTTTTTCATCATAGAGATAAACAGCGTTCACAAACGTATTGATAAGCGTCTCACGGTGGCTTTTCACGTTCGGGTCGAGCTTGCGGAACCGGGTCAGCCAGAAACGAACCTGATTTTCGCTCAACCGAGGCCGAGCGATTTTTTCTTCGGCAATCCGAGCCTCAAGCTCTTTCTGCTGGGCTTCCAGCTTTTCCAAACGTAATTTGGTGGAGTTGGTCAGCACACCCGCCTGAATAGCGTTCAGCATATTCTCAATGCCGTTCTCCACCTCGCGCATCTGCTTTTCCAGCAAAGGGAGCGTGGTGTTTTCCTGTTCCTGCAACTCCATCACTTCCGCAACGATGGCATCAATCACGGCATCGTCCTGAATCAGCTTCATGGTTTCAGCTATGACCAAATCTTCCAGCCACTCTTTACGGACGGTCTTTTTCTTACAGGTCTTGAAACGCTTCGCAGTGGCACACTTATAATAATGATGAACTACCTTGTTTCTACCCGTACCGCACTCGCCGAACATCATGGCACCGCACATTCCGCAGAACAGCTTGGTGGTGAGCAGATAATCATCCTCGGCCTTGTGACGGGCAGGAGCGCGGCTGTTCTTCTTGATTTTCAGCTGCACTTCTTCAAACAAGTCCTTGTCCACGATGGCCGGGATGCTGTCGGGCATCACAATGTCCTTGAAGTGGTTTTCTCCGATGTACCGTTTGTTCGTCAACAGCTTCTGAATACTGTTGTAGGTAAACTTCTGGTTGCGGTTGGTGGTCACGCCACTGTCGTTCAGCCAGTTCATCAGTTCCTTCATGGTCGCGCCCTCATTGTACCGCTGAAAGGCTTCTACCACAAAAGGAGCTTTCAAAGGGTCGATCTGGAAGAACTTTTCCTCGTCCACCTTAAAACCAATGGGAATCGTGCCGCCGTTGTACTTGCCTTTCAGAACATTCTCAGTCATGCCGCGCACGACTTTTTCAGAAAGTTCTGCGGAATAGTATTCAGCCATACCGGTGAGCATACTCTTGACCATGATACCCGCTGGGCTGTCAGAGATGGGCTCCGTGGCAGATACCAGCTTGACATGGTTTCGTTCCAACTGATACTCATAGTGTGCCGAATCATAGCGGTTCCGGGCAAAGCGGTCGAGCTTCCAGACCAGTACCATATCAAACAGCCGTTTCTCACTGTCCTTGATCATCTGCTGGAAGTCCGGGCGGTTATCGGTTTTGGCGGAAAGGGCACGGTCAATGTAGTGTTTGACCACAGTGATGCCGTTCTTTTCGGCGTAGGCCGTACATTCCCGAATCTGGCCTTCGATGGATTCTTCGCGCTGGTTATCCGATGAATATCGGGCATAGATCACGGCGGTCATGCAAATACCCCTTTCACTTCATTCTCCGCAGGCGGCGCACAAGGTCAGATGCACTGTACAACACACGAGCCACCGACACAGTATCCTCTCCCACGATGTAGAACACTGAGTAGTTGTCCACCAGCATCTGCCGCAGCCCTTGGGTGCGTTCCGGCTCGCTTTCCACCAGCGCACAGCGTTCCGGCAGGATGTTCAGCGATTGGATGGCTTCTGCAATGCGGTTATACTGCCCCATAGCTGTGTCAGGCTCCAGCAGACGGTCGGCAATGTAGCTGTAAATCTGCTCCATATCGCTGAGAGCTGCATGGGAAATTTTCACGTCATACTGCTTCATCTGTGCTGTTCCCTGAACTGTGCAAATGAGCTTGCCGCATCTACGGTGTCACCGTTCTGAATCTCCTTAATGCCTACCTGCAAGGCTGCATGAAGCTGATCATCGGTCATGGTGTCAGCGTTCAGTGCCGCAGGAGCCTTTGGCAGGGACAGAGAGAAGGGAATGCCGCCAGTCAGGGTGATTTGGCGCAGGTACATATCAATGGCAGTTGCCATCGGGATGCCGAGCTGCTTCAGCACATCCTCGGCTTGCTGCTTGACGCTGGGACTGACCCGGACATTCAGCATCATCGTTTTTTCCATGGTTATCACCTCAAAAGTATTGTAATGCTTTTTGCATTACAAGTCAATCGAGAGCTAAGTAACATTTGAAATTCTCCATATTGCACAATATGTCAATCGTCAAATTGTTCAAAGCGCAAAATATTCATTCGTTAGAATAAATCTTTGGAGTATGCCCAGCTAGTGCTAGGTGGTGAGATTGAACACTACCTTTCACTTGGCTGCGACCATGGCAGACTGGAAGATTGACCTTTAATTAAAATATCCAAGGCAAAACAACAGCCCTCTACTTGCAGTCGTTGCAAATAGAGGGCTCATGGTTAGTTAGTAGTTCAACCTATTATGGTAACCATCTGAAAATACTGATACTGATATTCGTCTTCTAATACCGCCTGCATTTCTTCCATGTATAACGGGTCTTTCAACAATTTGGGATGAAATGCTCGCTCTCTCCAGAGTCGGACTCCAATTTTGGGAAAAATATATTCCGTTCCCAGTTGCAAGTCCTTTTCGTTGCAAATAACGTTGTCCTTTTTCATTAAGCTATCAATAATGCACTCGGCGGTTGTATTAAACATATCTATCCCGAACAATTTTATTGATGCCACTTTAGACAAATCTCTCTGGATGCCGATTTCAGTAGCTTTTCCGTTCCGATACTGCACAAGAAAGAACGAATCATTATCCATATATCGTCCGGTTATCAAATCAGGATCATCAGTTTCCGCACAACATTCCATTTGCATTGCTTCATCAGAAGAATTTGACCACTGTTTCTTCATTTGTAGAAGAGCATTTTCTAGCCCATCTGATGTCATGCCTAATTTTAATTGTCCAATTCTAATATGCGGTTCAACAATTATCTCTTTCATAATAATATCTTCATATTCTCAAAAGCATCTATATTCATTTCATTGTTTAGGGCATGAAAATAGGATTATGGTAATCGAATACTGTATATCGTATCAAACTGATAGGGGTCAGATAATAAAACCTTTCCATTGGAAACTACCGCAATCTTTTCGCCTTCTTCAATTTGCGATAGCTGAATATTTCCTTTTAAGTATTTCGAAGCTCCCTGAATGAGATAGTAATTATTTGTACCGTACAGTTGATTGGGAGCAGTTGCATAGATAGAATTATTGCTTAAATCCACCTTTGTTACAGTAAGTTCCGATTTTGTCCTCCCCCACGGATGCAACAGGAAACCGCCTATAAGAATCGCTACGATCAAAGCCATACCAAAGGCAGTCAATTTCTTACTTGATTTCGTCATTTTAATCACCTCTTCATCAGAGCTCTATTTGAATTATCCGAACGTCACATTTTTCTGATCGATTGCAGTTATAAGAATCACATCAATGGTATCATGATTATTGGCTTCTCTGTTTGAATAACGAATTTTAAGCCTGCTTTATTTCATCTGTCCACAAATTTTTTCAAAATCGTATAACTGTACATAAATTTTTAGAAAACTTGTAGCACAATCACGATTTTTCTTTTCATTCAATCAAACCACCACGGCAGTTCCAGCCACAGGTTATCCATGGCCTGTCCCTCCGTCTTTTTTGCGCGGCCTTTCGTCAGGTGAAAGTATATCGCCGTGCCGATCAGCGGATGTTCCTCGCCATCGGTGAAGCCATAGCGGTACAGCAGATAGGTCTGCTCCCGTTGGGTCAGCCGTTTCAGGCCATCGTACAGCTCCCGGCGCGATTCCTGTTCCTCTATAATGCTCTGCGGCTGCATGGCATAAGGGTCGGCTATGGCTTCAATGCGCCGCAGTTGTTCCTCTCCCGGCAGAACATCGTCCAGCGAAACGCGCTGGTAGCAGACGCCGTCCTTGTCCTCCGTCACCATCCGCTGCTCAAAAGCGGCAAAGGCATCCCGCACCATGTCCATCATGGCGTTGCGGATGGCAGGAGCTGCGTAGGTCAGGAACTTCATGCCGCGCGCTGCATCGAACTTCGGCACGGCCTTCCACAAGCCCAGATTGCCCGCCTGTTTCAGATCGTCCGTGTCAAGGTTCAGGCCGGACTGTGCCAGATTCATGCTGCGGAAAAGGTCATTTGCCACCTTGCCAATAAAGGACTTGTTGTTGTCAATCAAGCTGTCCAACGCGGCAGCATCGCCTTTCTGTGCCAGCGCACAAAGCCGTTCATTCGTCTGCTTCATGGGCGTTTTCCTGCTCTGCGGCAGACTGCAAGATTCCCAACAGACCGTTCCGCAGCTGTTCCAGCGCTTCCGGCGTAGCTCCTTCCATACCCGAAACGCTGTCCAACATTGCATCTGTCAACTGCTCTGCCGTAATCGCTGGGTGCTGCACATCCTGCCCTTTGGTCAATTCGGTGAACATTTTCTCTGCCACTTTCTTGCTCATGGCTTCCTGCTCGGCGTAATGGCTCCCGATCCCCTTTTTGATTTCCTTGACCGCCGCCATGAAGTACATCTCGATATCATCAAGATCACCTTGGTATACTGGCTTTCTCCGAAGGCTGATGTCCTTTGCGGCTTTGGCTGCTTCCGGGGTCTTGACCCTTGTACGCAGCAGGGTGCTCAATGTCGTGAGCATGGCGTTCTGTGCCGCAATACCAGACGCAAAGGTATCATCAAAATACTGCGCTATGCGGTAAGTAAGCTCTGCAAAGCGTGCGTTTTCCAGCAGCAGATTGACCACCTCTGTATTGACACGCCCTGTGTAGAGGTTCCTTGCGGCTTCAACGGACAAGCCCAGTTCGGCAATGTCGTAATTTTTGCGGTCGGGGATGTTGGTTTCTCCCAGCAGAAAATCCGTAGACACGTTGAACAGCCTTGCAATCCTCAGCACCTGCTCATGGGTCAGGGTTCCTTTCGCACCGCTGATGAAGCGGCTGATGGTGCTCTTGGAGCAGCCGATCTCCTTGGCAAGCTCTGGTTGGCTGATGTTGTGTTCTTTCATCAAGTCCGCAAGACGGATGTTGGATGGTGCGGGCAGATATTCCTGTGCCATGTGGTCGGCCCTCCTTTTTGAGCTTTTTCCTCATTATAATACGCTCTGCCGTTTTGTTCAATATACGGTTTCCCCTCTGCCCTTGCTGTTGCAAATCTGCAACCAGTAAGGGCTTTTTTCTTTTTCCGTTGCAGTTCTGCCGCTTTTTCGCCTTTCCTGCAAAATTTTCCGTATATTCAGGCAGGAAGCAAAAAACACCAGAGTCCCCACTTTGGGGTACTCTGGTGCAGTATATAACACCGCCCTGCCCGGTGGCCGCAGGGTGCGCGGTTTTGCATGCATCGAGCCGCTTGTCCACCCCTGCCCGCAAAAAGTGCATTTTTTCGCGGAAGAAGTTCGTACAACCTGTACGGTCTGTACTTGTACGCATCTGTACGGCGAATTGAAGCAGATTAAAACGTGCTATCGTTTATATTTTGGATTTCCGTACGTCGTACGAACCGTACAGGTTATTTGAAGTCTGTACGCAATTTTTTCAGATGCGTACGGAGCAATCAAGTTCGCATTGTGCGAACTTGTCGGGGCGAGGCCCCTCCATCTTGCTGGCGCAAGACCGTTCGGTCACTTAAAAGCCCCACTGGGGCTTTCATTGCTTCGCAAACGTGAACTTGATTAACTCTCCCGCAGGAGACGTTCCCCCTCGGAGAGCCCACTACACTTTGCAGACCGCAGGGATGAAAGTGTCATAGTGGGTTATTACACTTCCAAAGAAGTGCATCTCCCCACCGCAAACAAGCTGTTCGCCTAAAGAAAAGCCGCATAACGGAATGTACCTGTCCCGACTCCTTCTATGTTTCATCGTATTCTAAAATGTCTCCCGGCTGACAATGAAGCTCCCGGCAAATTGCATCCAGTGTAGAAAAACGAATTGCTCTAACCTTTCCGGTCTTTAGATTTGAGAGGTTCGCCATAGAGATTCCAACACGTTCAGAAAGTTCTGTCAAGGAAATCTTTCGGTCTGCCATAATGCGGTCTAATCGTAGTATGATTGCCATTCTTATCCCCTTAAAGAACTTCGTTCAATTCCTTCTGCATCGCAACAGCTTCTTTCAACAACTCAGCCATGATAATCAGAAGTACTCCAGGCAACAGCAATACTGAATCACAGAAGAAAAAGGTCGAACCAGACGCTTGATATCCCGGTAAAAGTGGAAATATCACAGATGCAACCGCAATAAGATAGCCTTCAAGACGAGTGCATTGAACCAGCGTTTTAGAAAAAGTTTTATCACTAAGCATCATCTTCAAAACAGAGATTCCGGCAATCGTCATTACAAGGAAATACAGTTCCTGCGATGCAATGGAAGTGACATTAAGAACCACTCCATGCCTTGCACCCAAAAGCCATTGAATAGGAAGAATCACTGCACTGAACATATGCGGAACAGTCAGTAAGAATGCCAGTCCGAGAAGTGTTTGTTTCTTTTTGAAAAACGTCTTTTTCTCGGAAGAAGTTGTATCAACCCGAAAATCATTCTTACCCATATTGCATCCCCCTTTGATTTCACATTTAGAATAGCACACGTTAAATTGAAAATCAATATATTTTTATCGTTTATCAGCAAAACCATCTGCATTATGAGTAAGAGTGTTAAACAGTACCCCTTGAAAGGAGGGATGCCCTTTGGCAAGAAATGATGGTATTGACCGCACAAGTGTCCGAAACCTCGCCGTTTCGGATAAGGCCGTTGGTAACACCCAGCAGCACAACGAGCGCGAAAAGGACAGCTATCGAAACCCCGACATTATCCCCCAGCGCACCTCATGGAACGTCCACTTCAAAAAGCCAACCGCCAGCTACACCGACCTGTTCGCCCAACTGGAAGCCGTTGGAGCCATTTCCACGCGCGGCCTGAAGCCGGATGCCACCCATTACTGCGAACTTGTCTTTGATGTCAACTCAGCCTACTTTGACAACCACGGCGGCTACGAGTTCGCCAAGCAGTTCTATGCGGATGCCTACAAAGCTGCTGTGCAAATCGTAGGCGGTGAACAGTATATCCTCTCGGCTGTCATGCATGCCGATGAGATCAACCGTGCCATGACAGAAGCATTAGGCCGGGAGGTCTACCACTACCATCTCCATGTGGTCTATGTGCCTGTGGTGGAAAAGCAGATCCTCTGGTCGAAACGCTGCAAGGACAAGGCGCTGGTCGGCACAGTCAAGGAAACCGTCATGCAGGTCAGCCGGAGTAAGAAGTGGGCATCCAAGCCCCTGCTGGACGATGCCGGAAAGCCTGTTTTGCAAAAGAACGGCAAGCCCGTGCTGAAGAAGTCGTACAGTGTCCTGCAAGACGATTTCTTCAACTATATGCGCAATGCCAGGTACACGGATGTAGAGCGCGGTGAGCGCGGCAGCACCGAAGAACACCTGACTGTCACCCAGTTCAAAGTCCAGCGGGAGCAGGAGCGACTGGACACTCTGACCGCCCAGATTGACCAGAAAGAGCAGCACCTCACCCAAACCAACAAAACCCTCTCCAAGACCGAAAAGGAACTTGCCGCTGTGCAGAAAAAGGTCACGCTCACAAAAGAAGCCCTCATTCATGCGCGCGATCTGGATTATATTGGTAAGCGCACCTTTCTCGGCAACTATTCGCTGACCGAAGAAGAGTTTTCCAAGCTGAAAAAGCAAGCCGACCACGGCTATATGATGGATGTGGAGAACCGCCGCCTGAAAGAAGAACTTTCCACCGCCAAGAAAGAGGCCGTTCGTTGGAGCAACAAGTACCACGACCTGTGGTACGACGTGAAACCCTATCTGGATGCTCTCCACCGTGCGCCCGAACTGGTGCGCGGCTTTCTGGAAAAGATTCTTGCCCCCAAGCAGGAGCACACCATGAATGTGCCGCAGCAAAACCGTAAGCGTGGGCAGGATATGGAACTTTGATTTTCGGAGGATACCATTTGAACAAAAAGAAGAAGTCAAACAAATCCGGCTACCCGGATGAAGCAATCAAGACCCTTGCGCGTTGCTTTTATCCCTCTATGGTTGAGTTTTTCAACAGTGAGGAAGGCCAGCGTGAATATGAGGAATGGCTGAAAGAGCAGGAAGCACTACAAGCCTTGCCTGTTGCCGCATAAAAACAGCAGGACGCTCCCAGTAAAGGGAACGCCCTGCTATACATATTACAATCGCTTATGGATTTGTGTAAGATACACTCCGTATAGAAAATCATACGATGCTTTAACGATTGCACCTATTCGCTCTCGCATTTTCAATGCAGGTTTTTATATACTCATCCATATTCGTGCAATTACAATTTTTTAATTTCTCGTATAATTTTTCGGCAACTGTTATGTCCAAATCACCATGACTTGTAGGAAAGATCGTGATATACTCTTTTTTCTTATTGATTGGTATACTAGCTTTCTTCATCGTTTCTTCAAGATTGGGATCATTATAAATTGGAACAATATAATCTTTTAGCCAGTGTCCATCAAACATACTTTTATCTTTGAATTTTCTCTTCTCATCTTCAGTACAGTCATCAACATCCATAACGATAAACAATTGGAAGTTTTTCAACTGATTTTTGGCATGTTCGACTTTAGGAAAGGCTCTTATAAAAGATTTATAATCCTTAAATCTTGAATCATTTAAAAGTGGCATTAAACTTGTGATTTGAATACTGCATCTTCCGTTATCTCTTGATATTATCTCCTGTGGAAGTCTTAAATTGGATTTAATATTTGAACAAATTGATTGTTCAGATAATCCATGGACAATTACCATTGATCGCTGATAAGATGGCTCCATCTTTTTCATTGGCTATCCTCCAGCGTATGACTTTTTAATTCCATAGCTTCATCAATAAGTTCTGCAAAATCCAAGTATCCAGTTTCTGGGATTCCTTGATAGCAGCCATCCAAATATTTATGTCTAACACTGTTTGCCTTCTGCGTACGGAATCTATAGTCCGAGATACAGACAATCTCTTTTTCTCCCTCAGCATCTGCCTTGAGAACATATACTTCATCGGCGGGAACTGAATCCATTAAGAGCGTATTATGCGTAGTTGCTATAAATTGCCCTTCGTCTGTTTGATCAACCGCATTTTTTAACAGGCGGAGAATATCATTCATAAGCAAGTCATGAATACCGGAATCAACTTCATCAACAAATGCTGTTAGTCCCATCGCACTTGTGAAAAAAATCGGGAAATCATCAAGAAGCTTTCTTGTTCCCGTTGACTCCAAGGAAACAGGAATCGACCGGATGCTTCCTCCACAGACTTTGTCAAAATATAACTCGTACCTATACCCATCACCTTCCTTTTTAAACTTATAGTAAGCTTTCTTTATATCAGAATAAAGCTGCGTGAAGTATTGATTTAAGATATCTTCAAAAACGTAGAGTTCCTTGTTTTGCTTTCTTCCCGGATTTTTCACATTTCCTGCATCTAATTCTTGTAAAATCCTAAAAGGAACAGCCATTCGACCCGTTTCCTGATTTCCGCCTTTATACAGGACATTTAGTCTTTTGAACATTCTTAGAACATCGTATAATTCCTTAGATATCGATTCTTTGAAAAATTTTTGATTCTTGTTTTTTTCTTCTGCATACAGAATCGACATGAATGTATGCTTTCCCCAATATTTACTTATAAGTTCCTGTAATTCTTCCTTGTATTTCAAATTAGCAAATACAGAGGGACTTAATGTTACTTTTTTAGGGGTTATACTAAAAATTCTACCCGATCTTTGCTTGACTAGATAGAATAACTCTTCCTTTATGACAGCATTTTTGGAAAAGACCATTTGATATCTTCCACTTTTATTTTTGTGGAAAAAGCCGATTTCTATTTCCATAGGATTTTCATTTCCTATAGTCCAATATTTTCCAATTAAGTCTTCCAATGAAGCAAAGCGCAATTTAAGGATTTCAGAAATAATTTTGTTTCGAAAAGCTTCGTCACCTATGCCGTTTAAATCATCGAGAACGGGCAATTTATCATCTTTTCGCATTGTTTCAAACGTTTGGGACACAAACAATGGTGCAAGCATAAGGTTCGATTTGCCTGATCCGTTTTCGCCATAGATTAGCGCAACCTTTTTAGGGATGCCATGTGCGCCTCTTAAATCCAATTGGACATCAGAGAACGACTTGAAATTTTTCAGTTTAATATACGAGATCATCGCGATGCCCTCCTTTTGTTATATTATATAACAATTTTGTTGATTAGTAAACACTAAACTCAAATTTTTCAGTTAATCTTCTAACCCATGGCTCCCGGCCACATTCTTCAAATATTTCTCCGGGTCACCATTCAAAATCAAATCGGCATAGTCCAGAGGGTCATTGTAGATAAGGTAGTCCAACTCCGCTCTCTGTGCCATAGTCACGTCCAGCGCATCATCGACCCCGGTGCAGCCGATGGAAATTTTTCTCCCATCTTGGAGAGTCAACTCCACACACCCGGTATCCATGTTAAACTTGCAGGCTCTTTCATCGTACTTCATAATCGCATCCTCCAATTCTCGTTATCGGCTTACGGTCTATGACAAGGCATCAGAGTTTTGCGCCGTCCACGGGAGCCTTCATTGTTGTACCCGAAGAAAACGAAAAATCCGAACCCTTCTCCAATCGGAAACAGGTTCGGATTTTTCTTGTTTGGTGGGCGCGGGTGGATTCGAACCACCGAAGCTGAAAAGCAGCAGATTTACAGTCTGTCCCCATTGGCCACTCGGGAACACGCCCATATCCTATTTGCAGTCATCGCTGACTGCCTGTATATTTTATCATCTGAAGTGGCATTTGTCAACTACTTTTTCCACGGATTTTCTCTTTTTCTGTCGTTCTCTATTTTCCTGCGTTTTACCGCAATAAAAGCACTTCCTATAACAGTAAAAGACCCCAAAACGTTTTCCGTTTTGAGGTCTCTTTGGAGCTGGTGACAGGAGTTGAACCTGCAACCCACTGATTACAAATCAGTTGCGCTGCCATTGCGCCACACCAGCATCGGTTACCTAAATAGTATACCACCAGCGGGCGGGTTTGGCAAGGCTTGATTTCTGATTCTACGGTTATTCCACGGTCACGCTCTTGGCGAGATTGCGGGGCTTATCTACATCACAGCCGCGCAGAACAGCCATATAGTAGGCAAACAGCTGCAGCGGAACGATGAGCTGCAGGGGCATCAGCAGGTCGTCGTAGTCATCCAGACGCACCACATAGTCGGCCACGCCATCGGGCACCACGGCATCCTGGGTGGTGAAGAGCAGGACTTTTGCGCCGCGGCTCTTGGTCTCCTTGGCGTTGGAGATGGTCTTTTCGTAGACCTGCTTCTGGGTGGCAAGGGCGATCACCGGCACGCCGTCTGTTACCAGACTGATGGTGCCATGCTTGAGCTCGCCCGCCGCATAGGCATCCGAGTGGACATAGCTGATCTCCTTCAGCTTCAGGCTGCCCTCCAGCGAGAGCGAATAGTCGAACCCGCGGCCGATGAAGAAGCAGCTCTGGGTATTGACGAAACGACTGGCCAGATACTTGATCTGCTCACAATCGGCCAGGCGGGGCTTGATGACCTCCCCGGCCCGGAGCAGCTCTGCCGTCAGGCGGCGGATCTCGGCATCAGTCTGCATTCCCCGGGCGTAAGCCAGCCGCAGGGCGAACAGGTAGAGCACGCACATCTGCACCATGTAGGCCTTGGTGGAGGCCACGGCGATCTCAGGGCCGGCATAGGTGTACATGACATAGTCCGCCGCGCGGGCAATGCTGCTGCCCACCATGTTCACAATGGCCAACACCGGCACACCCCGGCTCTTGGCCAGCTTGAGGGCTGCCAGCGTATCGCTGGTCTCGCCCGACTGGCTGATGATGATGACCAGATCCTCCGGCCGCAGGATGGGGTTCCGGTAGCGGAACTCGCTGGCAATCTCCACCTGTGCAGGCACCCGGGCCAGCGCCTCGATGGCAGCCTTGCCCACCATGCCCGCATGCATGGCCGTGCCGCAGCCCACCAGATGCACCGTGCCGATGCGGCGCAGCCGCTCATCCGTCAGCTCAGGAACGCGCAGGTCGGGCAGACCGTTCTCCACACGGGGGCTCACCGTGGCCGTGATGGCCGCAGGCTGTTCGTTGATCTCCTTCAGCATGAAGTGCGGGTAGCCGCCCTTTTCAGCGGCTTCCTGATCCCAGTTGGCGGTCAGAACTTCTCGCTCCACCGGCTCCGCGAACTCATTGTAGAAGCAGATGCCGTCGGCGTTCACCACCGCCATGTCCCCCTCTTCCAGCACGCTGTACCGGCGGGTATATTTCAGCAGCGCCGGGATATCCGACGCAATAAAGTTCTCCTCTTCGCCCCAGCCCACGATGAGCGGGCTCTCCCGCTTGACCGCGAACAGGGTATCCGGGAAATCCCGGAACAGGACAGCCAGCGCATAGCTGCCCCGCACCATAGCCAGGGCGGCACGCAGAGCCTTGAGGGGCTCCCCCTCATAGCAGCTGTCGATGAGCTTGACCAGGACCTCGGTGTCGGTCTCGCTCTCAAAGGTATAGCCCTTGGCCATGAGCCTCTCCTTCAGCACACCATAGTTTTCGATGATGCCGTTGTGGACGATGCTCACCCGGGGCGTGGAATGCGGGTGGCTGTTCACATCGCTGGGTTCCCCGTGGGTCGCCCACCGGGTATGGCCGATGCCGCAGCCGCTCCGGGCCAGAGCCTCCACCGCCAGCCGCTTGCGCAGCTCAGCCAGACGGCCCTTGCTCTTGACCACCCGGATGCCGCCCTCCAAAGCCAGGGCCACACCGGCGGAATCATAGCCGCGGTACTCCAGCTTTTCCAGACCATCCAGCAGAACATCCTGTGCATTCCGTTTTCCAACATAACCAACAATGCCACACATACAAAACACCTCCATGCCGACAGCCCGGCGCAAAAAACGCGCGCAGCACAGCTGTCAGCCTCCTGTAACAGTTTATGTTCTTGTATGGCTTTCTTTGAGGGGATCTGTTACGGTATCACTGCCGATTTTTGCCCCTCTCTGCGGCTGGTATAGCCCATGGTCAGCCGGAGAAACATCCGCCGAATTTTTCGATGATTCCTCTCCTCGTCACCCTCACGGCTGTCACCCGTGTGGCCCGGCGCTTTGTGTCAACTGGTGGTAGACATCACTCCTCTCAATTAGAATCCTCTTAGACAAAGCCCTGCTATTAAACCCCACCGTCATCCCTTCGGGATGACACCGCCCCTACTAGGGGCGGCCTTGGCAGAGCAATACAGTTTGTGTATATAGGGAAACTTTACGAAATGCCAAGGGCCCCACTATTAGGGGGGCCCTTGGCGGGCGTAAGCCCGCCTGAGGGGTTTGACCCATTATCTTTTTCCCAGCATCTTATGCAGCTTCGGCCGCCACACCAGCTGATACACCTGCAGCAGGTTGTGGAGCGCCCGGTCATACAGCAGAAAGGCAACGTTGCCCATGGCAAGGGTGGCCAGCGAGACCGCCAGCGCGGTGGTCTTCAGCTCCTGCGAAATGCTGCCCGCAGGCACCAGCAGCAGCACCAGCCCGTACATGGCCAGCACGGCACCGTTGCAGAGCAGCAGCTTGCACAGCACCCGCACCAGCGGCAGACGAATGCGCTCAAACCGGGGCTTGACCAGCGGGTAATACCCCAGCAGGAACACAAAGACCAGTGCCACCTCCTTATCCGGTACAAAGAGCAGGCTGAGCAGGCTCACCGCGCCGTAGGCTGTCAGGGCCATGGTCCTGCCGCACTCCACGCAGACCGTAGCGATAAGCAGGCTGGCCACCGCCGGGGCAATGAACATCAGCACCGGCACCACGGCCCCCAGCAGCATCAGGGCCACGCTCAGGGCAGCAGCCATGCCGCAGTAGGCCATAGCCCAGCTCTTGCGGGCCTTCACGGCAGCTCCCAGCGCACGGGCTGGTTCTCCGGGTCCAGCGGTTCCACCGCATGGCGCAGGCCCAGGATCATAATATTGTCGATCAGGCTCTTGTTCAGCTTGACATCCAGCATCCCGTAGGCGCGCACCAGATCGTTTGCCGCAGCCAGCGACTGCCGCCGGGCATTTTCCAGTGCAGCACCGGGGTCCTCGACACCATTGACCAGATACACATTGTACCGCTCGGCCCGCTTGTCATCGGCCACACGGCCCGCCTTATCCAGCAGGTAGAACACCCGCCCGATGCAGCTGCCGATATAGCGCATACTCTTGCGCTGGCTGTTCTCATCGGTGGCAAGCGTGGAGTAGAGCGCGCCGTAGATGTTGCTCATAGGCTCGGCAACCTCGGTGTAGTTCTTGGCGTTCAGGTTCATCTGAACGATCGCCTGCTCCTGCTCCTGTTCAAACAGCCGTTCCAGCGCGGGGTTCTCCTGCACGGCCTTTTCGTAGGCGCGGCGGAGCAGGATGCGGTCGATGGTGCGCTTCACCCGCTGTTTGAAGGGCAGCTCGTCACAGCGGCGGTCCTGCAGCTTATGCCAGCCCAGCAGCACCTCCACCTGCGCGGCCAGCCGGATGCCCTGGGTCTGGCACATCATCGGCCTCCAGCAGAGCGTCCAGGGCAGGCGCACCTTTTTGCAGGTCGCCTCCCGCCCGGCCAAGCTGTCTGACAGCAGTGCAAACAGAACCCCGTTGTGCTGCAGCAGACTGCACGAGTAGAGCCCGTAGGTCGTGTTCAGCTGATACTGCACGCCCCGCAGATACCATTGGTAGATATTATAATCCCGGATGGTAAGCTCCGGAAGATAAGGCCGCATCCGACCGTCCATGTCTTTTTATTCTCCTGTTTACTTTTTCTTGAACTCGACGGTACGCTTCCCGTCAAAGCCCTGCTTGGGCATCGGCTTTGCCTTGTGTTCAAACTTGGGGGCCTCGTAGTACATATACAGCTGGCAGGGGATCATACCGTTGTACATCTTGCGGCGCTTGTTGGCGCGCTTGCCGTAGTGGCTCTCAAACTCCATATCGGCAGTGATGGCGTACAGGCCCGCGCAGGGATGCTCGGCCATCTGCTGGCCCAGGGTGCGGGCCAGCTTGGCGGCACCCTCGATGGTGTTCATCCGCTCGCCGTACGGGGGATTGGTCAGAACGATGGCTTCGGGCTTTGCCGCAAAGTCAGCGACATCGGCCACCTCAAAATGGCAGCGCTTTTCCACACCGGCCAGCTTTGCGTTGGCATTGGCCAGTGCCACGGCGGCGGGGTCGATATCGTAGCCAAAGGCCTCAAAGCCCACATCCAGCTTGGACTCTGCCAGCGCTTTCTGGCGCTGCTCGGCCCAGAGGGAAGCGGGCACAAAGCTGTAACGCTCGGCGGCAAAGCGGCGCTTGAGGCCGGGGGCAATGTTCATGGCCTTCTGGGCAGCTTCGATCAGCAGAGTACCGCTGCCGCAGAAGGGATCCTCCACCAGACTGTCGCGGCGGACACGGCCCAGGTCGGCAATGGTCGCGGCCAGCGTCTCACGGATGGGGGCCTCCATGGCGTTGCGGCGGTAGCCGCGCTTGTGCAGGCCCTCGCCGGTGGTATCCAGCATGATCTCGCAGACATTCTTGCGCAGCATGAAGCGGATCTTGTACTCCGCGCCGGTCTCGGGCAGAACAGAGGTATGATGCTTGTTCATCAGGCGCTTGACCACAGCCTTTTTGATGATGCTCTGGCAGGCAGGCACGCTGGTGAGCTGGCTGTTCAGGGAAGAGCCGGTCACAGGGAAGGCGGCATCGGCGGGCAGCAGCTCTTCCCAGGGGATGCTGTACACGCCGTCAAACAGCTCATCGAAGGTGGAAGCGGGGTAGGTGTTGAGGAGCAGCATCACGCGCTCCACCGTGCGCAGGTTCAGGTTGGCGGCAGCGATCATCTCCGGCCCGCCCGCAAAGGTCAGGCGGCCATCCCCTACCCGGATGTTCTCGGCCCCGATGCGGGTCAGCTCAAATTTCGCAGTTGCCTCGCAGCCAAAGAAGCAGGGTGCGATCAGTTCAAATTTTGCAGGCATTCTGGTTCCTTTCTTATCCGTGGGCGTTGCCGCACCACCAAAAAACAGGCCCGCCCCGCTGGGGCAGGCCCGGTTCATTCTGTGAATCAGCGGCCGCGGCGGGAGCGCGGTGCATAACCGCCGCCACGGCGGTTGTTGGTCTCGTGGTCGAGGTCGGCCATCTTCTCCTCGCTCTGGCTCTTGAAGCGGCTCATCATATCCTCAAAGCTCAGGTTATCGCTCTTGGCCGGGGCCTTGGGCTGCCACACACGGGGTGCTGCATCCCTGGCAGGGCCGCGCCCACCCTCACGAGGGGGCCGTCCGCCGCCGCGGGAATTGCCGAAGTGGCCGCCCTCGCGGGGGCCGTTCTGGCGCGGGCCACCGGGCCGGGGCCCACGATCACTGCGCGGCTGACGGGGTGTCGGCGGCAGCAGCCGCTTGATGGACAGCGCGATCTTGCCGTCCGGTGCAATGTTGATGACCTGCACCTTCACAGCATCGCCGTCGTGCAGCACCGTGTTGATATCCTGCACATATTCATTGGACACCTCGGAAATGTGAACCATGCCCGATTTGCCCTCAGGCAGCGCAACAAATGCACCAAAGGGCTTTACGCCGGTCACACGGCCTTCCAGTACGTTCCCTACCTCAATTGCCAAAACTCAATACTCCTTGCTCTCTTTTTGTGGGGGCACCGGGTCTGTCCGCAGAGCTGCCCGGCGGGGTGTGCCCTCAGTTGCCGGTCACATCCACAAAGATGCGCTCGTTGGGGGCTGCGTAGTTGTAAGAATCCCGGGCGACCCACTCGGTCACATCGTCGGCATCGCCGCTGAGGATGCGCTTCATCTCCTCGTTCTGGGTCTTTTGCTGTTCGATCTGCTCGCTCAGCGTCTGCAATTCCGCACGCCGGGAACTGATGGACACCTGATTGGAGATGTAGGCCACCAGCATACTCAACAGCAGCAGAATGAAGAAAAGACGAAGGATCGTCCGCACAAACGGGCTGCGTCTGCGCTTTTTCCGGGTGGTATTTGCCATTTTTCAGCGCCTCCTGTGCTCAGCAGGCCCGAAACGCCTGTACTCTTACTTTGATACGTTAGAATTATACAACAACCGCCGTGTGCTTGGCAAGTTCTTTTTCGGTTTTTTTGCGCTTCTTTTTTGCGCGCGGCGCGCTCTGGCCTGCTCCGCCCGGTTTTTGCGGGCTGCTGCCAGCGGCTGCCATGCCCGCCGGGCCAGCCGGAGCGGCCCCGCCGCCAGCCAGAACAGCCCCTGTTCCAGTGCCTGCAGGGCAGGCCGCAGAAGCCGTTCGGCCCCAAAAGCACAGAGAAAGGCGCTGCCCGGCATATACCACCGCAGCACGCCCCCGGCGCTCAGGGCGGCGGCATAGCTCTGCAGCCCCAGCAGGACAGCCCCCACAAGGGCCATATCCGGCAGGAACGCCGCCCGCCCCCTGACCGGAAACACCGCGCGCACGCTGCCCAGCACAAGGCCCAGCAGGGCGCAGGCAGCCGCCTCCTGCCCGATGAGCGCGGGCGCAAGGGCCGGTGCCATCAGCGGAGCAGCCGGGACAGAAAGCCGCCCGGGGTGCGCGCGGCGGTGTACTCCACCGTGTCGATACGGCCCGTCAGCTTCACTTCCCCGCTGTCGAGGTCAAGGCTGGTCACGTTGAGCTGCGCCCCGGCCAGCTGCAGCACGCCCCGGGCTGTTTCAATGGCGGCGCTCTCCGCGTTGCACTGCAGCACCCGCCTGACCCCTGTTACCGTCAGCTTTTCCCGGTTCTCCAGGATGAGGTCGCTGTTCCCCGCCTGCTCTGCCATGCACCTCTCCCCCTTCTGGTGAAGGTTATGCAAACAGCTTCCGGGATAGAACCTCTCCGTCAGCCCTTCGGGCTGCCACCTCTCCTAATAGGCGAGGCAAGGATGCAGCAGCATAAACTTAGCGGCCCCTATTAGGGGAGCTGGTGCAAAGCGCCTGAGAGGTTATTCCGAAATGATCTCGTACATCTCCCGGGCCACATCCTTGGTGCGGGGCTCCACGTCAGAGAGCACCTTTACCTTGATGGGCCGGTTGCCGAAGGTGACCTCGATGATGTCTCCTTCCTTGACCGCCTGGCTGGCCTTGGCGATTTTGCCATTGATGAGGATGCGGCCCGCATCGGCCACCTCATTTGCCACGGTGCGGCGTTTGATGAGCCGCGAAACTTTCAGGTATTTATCCAGTCTCATGTTATGATCCTCCAGAAAAGCAGGCCCTCTCCATCATTGCGCTTTGTCCACCGCCGCACCTCCGGACAGGGGAACTGGCAACGCGAAGCGTTGACTGAGAGGTTTTACAAAAAAACCGCCGGAACCACTGCGGCCCCGGCGGCAAAGATCAAACTTACAGGGTATCCTTCAGAGCCTTGCCCGGCTTAAAGACAATGCTCTTGGAAGCAGCGATGGTAATGGGCTCACGGGTGCGGGGGTTGATGCCCTGGCGCTCTGCGCGCTCACGGATCTCAAAAGTGCCAAAGCCAGAGATGGTGATCTTCTCACCCTCAGCCATTGCCTTGCTCAGTGCGTCGAAAGCGGCGTTGACAGCCAGCTCGGCGCTCTTCTTGCTCATCTCGGTGTTTGCTGCAACCTGTGCGATCAGATCGGTCTTGGTCATAATGGGGTACCTCCACAAAATTTTACTCAGCTTTTTCTATCAGACAGTGGCAGGGCGTTCCTGCTCGTCTGAATCTTCGGTCTTTTGCAGCAGCTCCTGACGGAACCGCCCGGATGCAAAGGTCAGGGCCTCTTCCGCGTCCACACCGGCCAGCCGCATGGCATTGGCCGCTGCAAACAGCAGCGCCCCGGCCCGCTCGGCGGCATTTTCCGGCACCGCTTCCTCCCAGCCTCGCTCGGCAGCCTTCAGGGCAGCGGCGGCATCCTCTGCCGTCTGCGCAAACGCGCCCTTGCGGGCGGCACGCTTCTGCATCTTCTGGGCATACATCAGGGCGGGCAGGGTAGCCGGAACCGTGTTCAGCTCATCCGCCAGCGTGGTGCGGCCCTTTTCCTTATTTTTGAGCGCATCCCAGCTGTTTATACCGGCATTTTCAGCCGCCGAAGAGGCAAAGATGTTCGGGTGCCGGAACACCAGCTTCTCGCACACCTCCCGGCAGACCTGCTCGAAATCGAACCGGCCCCGCTCTTCCTCAATGACGGTATGGAACGCCACCTGCATCAGCACGTCGCCCAGCTCCTCGCGCATCATGGCTGCGTCGTCGGCATCAATGGCTTCCAGCGCCTCGCAGGTCTCCTCCAGAAAATTCTTCCGGATGGAAGCGTGGGTCTGCACCTTATCCCAGGGGCAGCCGTTTTCTCTGTCGCGCAGAATGCGGATGATCTGCAGCAGATCCTCCGCCGTGTAGCGTTCCCGTTCAGGCCAGTCCTGCATGGGTGCACTCCCCTTTCCTCTGCTCAAAAACCTGAGCTCGATTGTACCGCAGAATCTGCGATTTTTCAAGGGGACAAGCGCATTTTCCGGCTTTTCATTTCAATTGTTTCCAGAATTTTCACACTTTGCCCTGTTTCTGTGCAGAAAGGGCGGCATCCCCCTACGGGGACACCGCCCTTTCAAGGCTTTTGCGTTACAGCTGTGCGCCGCACTTGTTGCAGAACAGCGCATCCTCAGAGACCGGCGCGCCGCACTGGGGGCAGGTCTTTTTGTCCGTGTCAGGCTTTTTGTCCTTTTCCACGGTCGGCTCAACGGTGATGCCGCTGCCCTCGGCGGGCTCCTCGTCCAGATCATGGGTGATGACCTCGGCAGCGGGGCCAAGGCTCTCCTTGAGGGCGTTCAGGTTGGCCTCGATGCTGCCGATCATCTCGATATACTTATCCACAAGGGGCTGGTTCTCCTCGTTGCCCTTGGCCAGGCTGTAGACCAGTGCACCCAGCTGACGCTGTGCCCGGGCAAGCTTGGTCTGCTCCGAGACGATCTTTGCCTGCGTTCTGCCGCGCTCTGCCAGATCCATGGCGGCGTTGCGGCCCTTTTCCGCATATTCCAGACCCATTTCCTTGATCTTATTGAAATCCATAATGACACCTCTCTTACGGGCATTGGCCCTGTGTGTGCTGTCAGATGATGGTTTCATTATAGCGCACTCAGGCACTGATTGCAACGAATCCACCGCAACTTTTACAGTTTCGTGCGGATTTGGAAACAGTTTTTTCGCATTTGAACAAGAGAATGGAACATTTTCCCCGCAGAGCGCGATTTTATTTTACGGCACTGCCGTAGAACTCCCGCAGCATGCTGTCGGCGGGCAGAAGCTCCAGATCCAGCGGGACCACGTGCTCAAAGCGGCGGGCAGTCTCGTCCCAGAGCTCGGCGTTGTGGCCCTCCAGCGTGAACTGGCGGCGCACGATGCCCAGCAGCCTGGAGATCAGGCCCAGCTCATAGGTAAAGGAGGTGTCCAGCAGAAAGTCCGCCGTGGTCTTGAAGCCCTTGATATACCGGGTCTCGCCGTCCAGCACCCGGTCCCACATGGCAAGGGTCTTTTCGGGGCTGCGGCCCCGGGCGGCAGCGTCCCGCAGGGTGCGGCGGCACAGGCGGATGTCCTGGGTGTTGATGACCCGGCGGCCGTCGATGGCATATTCCTCCCGCAGGCCGGCGTAGATGCGGTAGACATCCTCCGCAGGCACAAGGCCGGTGAGCTCCGGGTTCAGGGCATGGATCCCCTCCACGATGCAGACACCGCCCTGCAGGTCCACGGCCTCGGTCTCGTCGGAGCGCCGCTCGTTGGCAAAATCATAGATGGGCAGGGTGGTCCGGCCCGTCTCGCTCAGCTCATGCAGGCACTGCCGGACAAGGGGCAGGTCCATGGTATCGGGGTTTTCGTAATCCAGGGTGCCGTCGGGCAGGCGGGGGTAGAACTCCGCCCCACGGAAAAAATTATCCAGGCTGACCACATGGGCGTATGTTCCCTGCCGGATCAGCTCCTCGGCCAGCTTGTGGGCGCTGGTGGTTTTGCCGCTGGCCGACGGGCCGGTGAGCATGACGATCTTGGTGCCGGAAAGGCGCACCTTTTCGGCGGCGTACTTCACGCGGTCGCGGTAGCTCTGCTCACTCAGGGCGGCAAGTTCCTGCGGACTGCGGGCGGCAACGTTGTACAGCCCGACTTCAACCAGACGTTTCGGGACCCAAATCGTGATCATAAAAATCAGCCACTCCTTTTTTGCGCTCCAGTACCTCCGCAAAGCGCTGGATATACTCTGTCGGATACTTGAAATTGAAGATGCGCTGCATCCGTCGGCCGCCGTCGGCCACCAGCTTGGTGCTGCCGCCTGCTCCGGCCGAAAGGATGGTCTGGACTTCCTCCATGATATAGATATTATAGTACCCCTCGTGGCCCGGCTTGCACCAGCCCACATTTTCCAGATTCTGCAGGGTGTTCTTCTGGCGGTAGAGGTAATAGGGGCGATATCCTGCATCGGCCAGCAGCTGGCATTTTTCCAGCATAGCCGCTACGTCTGCATAGTCGTTCTCCTTCTGGTCCTCGATGACGATGCGGGAGGCCCGCTTGAGGGTCAGGGTGTGAACGGTGATGTTCTCGGGGTCCAGCGCGATGGCCTGCCGCAGGCTGTGCTCAAAGCCCGCGACCGTATCGCCGGGCAGGCCCGCGATGAGGTCCATGTTGATGTCCTCATGGCCCGCCCTCCGGGCATCGGCATAGCAGTCCAGGATATCCTGCGCCGAGTGCCTGCGGCCAATGCCCGCCAGCACCTCGTCCGAGAAGGTCTGGGGGTTGATGGAAATGCGGGTGGCACCATACTCTTTGATGACAGCCAGCTTTTCGGCATCGGTGCAGTCGGGGCGGCCCGCCTCCACCGTGTACTCCACCACCTTGGAAAGGTCAAAGTTCTCCCGCACCGTGCCCATGAGCTGGCGGAGCTGGTCAGCGGACAGGCTGGTGGGGGTGCCGCCGCCGATATAGATGCTGCACAGCTTCAGTCCTGCCTTGTCGGCCTGCTCCCGGATGGCCTCCACCTCTCTGCACAGGCAGTCCACATAGGGCTGCACCAGCTTGCGGTCCCGGTCAAGATTGCAGCTGACAAAGCTGCAGTAGCTGCACCGGGAGGGGCAGAACGGGATGCCGAGATACAGGCTGTACGATTTGGGGGCGCTGCCCAGCTTCAGGATGGGCTCCTGCAGGTCGGCGATGGCCTTGGCCATGTCGTACTTCTGCCGGGAGCAGTCAAAGCGCTCCAGAAAGAACCGGTCGATGTCGGCTTCGGTCCAGCCCGCGGCCCGCTTGTCATGGATGAGCCGCACCGGGCGCACCCCGGTCATCTTGCCCCAGGGCGGGCGGATGCCGGTCCAGCTCCGCAGCAGGTCATAGGTCAGGCTGGCAAGGGTGAACTCCACCGTCTCGCCACCCTCTTCCACGGGGCGGGGCAATGGAGCCGCCGCATCCCTGCTCTGGCCCTGCTCCCGCACCATGGCGTACAGACTATCCTCTTTTTTCTCAGCCCAGACACAGTCCTCGCCCTCTTCCGGCGGGGTAAGGGTGAGCGGAGCCATAGGGTAAAACAGGCGCACCAGATGCTCCACCTCGTAGCCGGAGGGCAGGCCGGTAATATAAATCTTCATGTTTTTCTCTCTTTATCCTTAAAAGTCCGCATTCCCGCCGCGCAGGGCGCTGCGGATATAGTAATTGTTCGCCAGTTCCTCGCCAAGGGTAGAAAAATCCCCGTGGCCGGGCAGCAGCTGGGTCTCTTTGGGGATGGGCAGGCCCGCCAGCTTGCGCAGGCTGGCATCCATTTTCTGCATACTGCCGCCCTCCAGATCGGTGCGGCCAATGCTGCCCTGGAACACGGTATCGCCCACAAAGAGATAGTCCCCGCACAGCAGCACCACACCGCCCTCGGTATGGCCGGGGGTGTGCCAGACGGTAAAGGTCAGCTCATCCACGGTGAGCTTTTCCCCTTCCGCATAGCCGCTGTCCGCGCTTTTCAGGGGAAAAAGCTGGCTGCCCCTGCAGTCGGCAGGCTCACAGTAGATCCTGGCCTTCCACTCCCGGCTCAGCACCCCCGCACTGCCCACATGGTCATAGTGACCATGGGTGCAGAGGATGGTGGTGAGCGTCGCGTTGTTCTCTTTGAAAATTTTATCGTACTCCTGCACTTCGGCGGCGGGGTCAATGACCACTGCATGGCCCGCATCGGAGATCAGGACAAAGCTGTTGGTATAAAGCGGCGCAGCGCCGAGAAGATGAAATGCTTTCATATCCTATATCCTTCTAACTGTTCAGATGTTCCGGCTTTGCCGGGGGCGGGCCGTTATGAGTGGTGCGCCCACTCGTCCGTGTCGATGACAATGGTGCAGGGCCCCTCGTTCACCAGAGACACCTGCATATCCGCGCCGAACTCGCCGTGCTGCACGTCCCTGAGGCCCTGCCGGTTCATCTCGGCAAGGAACAGCTCGTAGGCATCCACCGCAAGCGGGGCCCGGGCCGCTTTGATAAAGCTGGGGCGGTAGCCCTTTTTCGTGTCGCCGTAGAGCGTGAACTGGCTGACCACCAGTGCCGAATAGCCCAGGTCCTTTGCACTGAGGTTCAGTTTGTCGTTTTCGTCCTTGAAGATGCGCAGGCCCGCGCACTTATCCGCCAGCTTGGGCACGATGTCCAGCGTATCGGTATCCCGGACACCCAGCAGGATGACCAGGCCGGGGCCGATGGAGCGGGGCTCCCCGCCGTTGACCCGGACAGAAGCGGAGGACACTGCCTGAATGACTGCACGCATGGTTTAACTCCTTGTCACTTTGAGCACATCCTTAATCTTGGACAGACGCGCCACCACGCGGTTCAAGTGCTCGGTATTGTTGATGCCGATGGTCAGGCTGACCACGGCGCAGTTGTTTTCCACCTGACGGGCGTTCATGGTGTAGATGGGCACCCGGATATCGGCCAGAGCGCTCAGCACATCCCGCAGCAGCTCGTTGCGGTCCAGCGCCACGATCTCAAGGCCGGCCTTGTAGCTGTCCTTGACGCTGTCGGCCCAGTAAGCCTTGACCCAGCGGGGGGCGTTGGTGGGGTCCTTCATGCTGGAGATGGCATTGACACAGCTCTGCTTGTGGATGGACACGCCAAAACCGCGGGTGATAAAGCCCACGATGGGGTCGCCGGGCAGCGGGCTGCAGCACTTGGCGAACTTGATGGGGGTGTTGTCGAAGCCCTCCACCACCACACCGTCGGTGGCGTGGACCTTGCTCAGATCCACCTTGGCCAGCTGCTCGTTCTTGCCCTCCTCGCTCTTCCGCTTCTGCCACTCTTCCTTCAGCTTTGGCAGGCAGTTGGCAATGGTGATGCCGCCGTAGCCGATGGCGGCATACAGCTCCTCGGCGTTGTTCTGGCGCAGGCGGCGGCAGCAGCTGCCGATGAATTCATCCAGCTCGTCGTCGGGGATGAAGATCATCTCCCGGCGCAGCTCCCGGGCCAGCGTGTCGCGGCCCTCCTGGATATTCTCCTCCCGGCGCATCTTCTTGAACCAGTTGCGGATCTTGCTCTTGGCCTCGCTGGTACGCACGATCTTCAGCCAGTCGCGGCTGGGGCCCTTGTCCGCCGGGCCGAGGATGACTTCAATGATCTCGCCGGTGGAAACAACGTGGTCAATGGGCACCATCCGGTTGTTGACCTTGCAGCCCACCATCCGGTTGCCGACGGCGGAGTGGATGGCATAGGCAAAGTCGATGCAGGTGGCACCCGTGGGCAGGTTGATGACATCGCCCTTGGGGGTAAAGGCAAAGACCTCCTCGGGCAGCAGGTCGCTCTTCAGGTCATGGAGCAGGTTGCCGGAGTCCTCGCTGACGCGCTGGTTTTCCAGCAGCTGGCTGACCCAGGCCAGGCGCTCGTCCAGCTTATCGTGGCCATCCAGCCCTTCCTTGTACTTCCAGTGGGCGGCAACGCCGTACTCTGCCTGTTCATCCATCTTGCGGGTGCGGATCTGCACCTCAAAGGGGATGCCCTCGTGGCCGATGACGGTGGTGTGCAGGCTCTGGTAGCCGTTGGGCTTGGGGGTGGAGATATAATCCTTAAAGCGGTTGGGCAGCGGGTGGTACATATCGTGGATGAGGCCCAGGGTGCTGTAACACTCAGCCAGCGTATCCAGAATGACACGGACGGCATAGATATCGTAGATCTCATCGAAGGACTTGTTCTGCATGATGGTCTTGCGGTAGATGCCGTAGATGCTCTTGACGCGGCGCTTGATGGTGGCACCCTCGATGCCGCTCTCCTTCAGCCGCAGCTCAATGACACCGGACACTCTGGCAAGGAACTCCTCCCCTGCACGCTCGCTCAGCATCTTGCTGATCTCCTCGTAGCCCACAGGGTCAAGGTAGTGCAGGCTGCGGTCCTCCAGCTCCTCCTTGACGTTCAGGATGCCCAGACGGTTGGCGATGGGGGCATAGACCTCCATCGTCTCACGGGCCTTGTCGCGGCGCTTCTGCTCAGGCCAGGCATCGCCGGTGCGCATATTGTGGAGCCGGTCGCAGAGCTTGATGATCATCACGCGGACATCCCGGCTCATGGCCAGCAGCATCTTGCGCAGGTTCTCGGCCTGCAGCTCCTCGATGTTGGAGAACTGGATCTTGGTCAGCTTGGTCACGCCGTCCACCAGCAGGGCCACTTCCTCGCCAAAGGCGGCGGTCAGGTCCTCCAGCGTGGTGGGGGTGTCCTCCACCACGTCATGGAGCAGGGCGGCGGCAATGCTCTCCGAATCCATGCCCAGATCCAGCACCAGGCGGGCCACGGCCAGCGGGTGGCAGATGTAGGGCTCACCGCTGCGGCGGCAGACCCCGTTGTGTGCCTTGTTGGCAAGGTCGTAGGCCTTGGTGATCATCTCCATGTTGTAGGCCTTGCCGCTGGCCTTGATGGCCTCGCAGAGCTTCTCCCAGGTAACGATCTCAGGCCGCACCTCGCTGGGCAGAGCACCCTCGGGCGCATCGGCCGGCAGGGCCGTGGCGTTCACGGTAGACACCTCCGGCACCGGCTGATGCAGATGCGTTTTTGCGGAGTAAAGATCCTCCGCTGGTTTCTTTCCCTCTGGCATATTTTTACTCCTCCAGACATTTCAGGATGGGGGCATCGGCCAGGTTCTTCTTGCCTGCCGTGGGAACCAGCTCCCAGAACTTTGCCCCGCCGCGCTCCACGGCGGCGATCAGGCCCACCTGTTCCAGGGCCGTCAGGGCCACCAGCGTTTTGCCGGTGTGCTCCTCCCCCAGCTTTGCAAACAGGGGCTGCATATCCTCGGCGTGCCAGCGCCGGGCCTGCAGTTCCCGGTAAACGGTAATGATATCACTGCGCTCCGGTGCGATCAGGGCGCGCTGCTGGGCAGTCAGCGGGCTGCCGCGGCGCAAAGCCTGCACCAGCGCGGTCTGCTGGGCGGCGGCGTTGCCAAAGCCCGCCGGGTGCAGCTCCAGAATGCGTCCCGAAAGCTGCGCGCCCCGGGCGGCCTCGTAAACCGAGAGGCTCAGGGCCGCGTCCACCACATCGCCGGTGGCATAGGGCAGCTGCTCCGGGTGCATCCCGAACCAGACCGCATAGATGCAGGCATTGCCCTGCCGCAGGCGCAGGCGGCAGTGCCGCCCCTCCGAGACAGGGTAGACTCCCTCCACCACGGCCTTTTCCAGCAGGAACACCGGGGCGGGGTTCTCGGCACCGTAGGGAGCCAGCTGGTCCAGCCGCCGGACGGATTCCACCGTGATGCGGTCGAGATGGATGGACAGGTCGCATTCCAGCGGCGGGGTCACCAGCACCGGGCACTCCCGGGCGGCCCACTCGTTCAGGCGGCGGCGCAGCTCCGGCAGGTTCTCCTCCCGTACCGAAAGGCCCGCCGCCATGGCGTGGCCGCCGAAGCGGAGGAGAAGGTCCTCGCAGGAGGCAATGCAGGCGTGCAGATTGAAGCCCTGCACACTGCGTCCGCTGCCCTTGCCCTCGCCGTGCTCATCAATGGACACCACGATAACGGGACGGCCGGTCTTTTCCACCAGCCGGGATGCCACGATGCCAATGACACCGGGGTGCCAGTCCCGGCCCCAGATCAGGATGACCCGGTCCTCCAGAATGGCGGGCTCGGCCTCCAGCTGGGCCTGCGCGGCCTTGGCGATCTCGCCCTCGGTCTCCTGCCGGGCGGCGTTGATCTCGTTCAGTTTATGTGCCAGCTCGGCAGCGCGTTCCTCATCCTCACACAGCACCAGCTGCAGGGCGGTCACAGCGCTGTCCATCCGGCCCGCCGCGTTGATGCGGGGGGCAATGGCGTAGCTGACATTCTCGGCGGTCACGGGCTTGCCGCCCAGCCCCACCTCATCCAGCAGGGCCAGAAGGCCGGGCCGGTCAGAGTGCTGCAGCAGGTGCAGGCCCGCTTTGACCAGGGTGCGGTTCTCGCCGGTCAGGGGCATCACGTCTGCCACGGTGCCCACGGCGGCAAGGTCGCCGCAGTAGTCCAGCATCTCCTCGGGCGGGCAGCCGTCCAGCGCGGCACAGAGCTTGAAGGCCACACCTGCGCCGCACAGGCCCTTGAAGGGGCTGGTATCATCGGCGCGGCGGGGGTCCACCACGGCAACGGCCTTAGGCAGGGTATCATGGGGCAGATGGTGATCGGTGACGATCAGGTCCACCCCCAGTGAAGCCGCAAACTCAGCCTCCTCCAGTGCGGAGATGCCGTTGTCCACCGTCACGATGAGCTGGCAGCCCTTATCGTGGATGGACTGGATGGCATTTTTGGAAAGGCCGTAGCCATCCCCTTCACGGCTGGGCAGCATACACTTGACGTTGGCTCCCATCCCCTTGAGGTGCTGGTAGAGCAGGGCGGTGGCGGTCACGCCGTCCACATCGTAGTCGCCAAAGACAACAATGGTCTCTTCCCGGTCGATGGCATCGAGGATGCGGGCACAGGCCTTGTCCATGTCGGTCAGGAGCATGGGGTCGGTCAGCTCTTCCTCGCCCGACAGCAGGGTCAGGGCCTCGGCAGGGTCGGTAATGCCGCGTGCAGCCAGAATGCCCGCCAGCAGGCCCGCCTCCTTCTGCTGGGCGGCCAGCGTCATCTGATATTTTTCCTCGCTCCACGGCTCCCCATCCATCGTTTCCATGGCGCGGCTTTCCAGCTCCTCGGTGCTCTGCTGGGCAATGGCCGCGGTCAGCTCCTTCAGGGCAGAGCGGTCCAGCGGCTTCAGGTTCCAGGCCCGGTAGGTCGTCATAACAGTCCCTCCCCGGTCAGGCCGTCATTGGCCAGCATTCCCTGCAGCGCGGCGATCTCGCTGGAAACATCCATGGCAACGTCAGAAAGCAGGTTATCATACAGGTTGCTGTAAGCCTGATTCAGGGTGTGCAGGATGCCCGCGATATCCCGGCGGATGGTCTCTGCATTTTCGCCCTGCTGGCCCTGCACATCGTTGTAGGTGTGCAGCAGCTTCAGGGTGGTGGGGATATAGTATTCCGCAAAGCGGCGGGCCTTGGGCAGACTTTCCGGGTGCGCTTCCAGCCACTCGCAGATGGCGGTGGTGGTCTTTTGCATCGTTTCCAGCTCTTCCCGGCCCTGCGCGTCCTGCATGAGGTGCTGTTCCTGTTCCAGCACCTGCGCAAAGCGGCGGGCCGTTTCGAGGTTGAGGGGCGTTTCCGGCGCGGCCTCCTGCTCCGGCTGCGGAGCCGGGCGGGCGTGCTCTGCGGCGAGGGCCTCCTGCGCGGCGCGGTAATCCTCCGCCGTCAGGTACACAGTCTCCGTTTTCTCATCCAGCCAAGCATTCAGCCAGCCTTTGCGGATGCTTTTTTTCAGCCGCTTGAGCGTTTTTTTCTTTTTCTGGTGGGTCAGGTCGGCCAGCATCTCCACCGGCAGGCCCTTGCCGCCGTCCATGCTGTCGGCAAGGTCGGCCAGCTGGCCCATCTGCCTGCCCGCTTCCCTCTGGGAAACGCCGCAGGCCGCCATCCAGCCAAAGCCCGCCGTGGCAAGGCCCAGCACGCTGCTGACGATGCCAAGCACATTGTAGGCGGTGTTCATAGCGTAGTCCGTGCCCGTCATCAGGATGCCGCCGCCCTCAGCAGTCGACACCACAACGTCGCCCAAAGCAGCCGGCGAAATAATGCCCAGCCCGATCAGGCAGCCCACTGCGCCCAGCCCGAAAAGCACCGCAAAGATGATGCCCACAGCCAGCAGAGCCACGCCCGAGCTGTAACGCTCCTTGGCGCATTTCCGCAGCTTTTCCACCGGGGTCAGCTCCGGGCGCGATGCAAAGAAATTTCTGGCCCACTGGGGCATCCCGGCGTACTGCCCTGCCGTGCCGCCGTTGGCATGGGCCTGCCGCTGGCTCTGGTAGTAGCTGTCCCGGGCCTGCCGCATGGCCTTGCCCGCCTCCGAGATGCCGTAATTGGCTGCATGAACAGCGGCCTTGCCCACATCCCACGCACGGTCGCCGATGTCCATGCCCCGGCCCTCAAAGCCGTGGGCAAAGGCATCGGACATGGTGTCGCCAAAGGCGCGCAGCTGCTCTTCCAGCTCCTGCTGCACCTGTTTTCCCTCGTTTTCTTGTGTTGAATCGTTTTCACGATGGTTCATCAATATTTCTCACCCTTCTGCCGGTGCATACCGGCCGATGATCGCACGGGCGACCCGCAGGCCGTCCACGGCGGCGCTCATAATGCCGCCCGCATATCCGGCCCCCTCGCCGCAGGGGTACAACCCCGCCAGCTGGGCCGATTCCAAGGTCTCCTCCCGTTTCAGCCGCACGGGGCTGCTGGTGCGGGTCTCAAGGCCCGTGAGGATGGCTTCCGGTGCGGTGTAGCCCGCAATTTTACGCTCGTAGGCGCGCAGGCCCGCCCGCAGGGTATCGGCCAGCTCCCCGGGCAGCAAAGCTCCCAGATCCGCAGCCACAACGCCCCGGTCATAGGTAGGCTCCACCCGGCCGATGTTCAGCTGGCCTTTGCCCTCCAGAAAGCTCTGCACGTTCTCAGCCGGGGCCGCATACGCCCCGCCCCGGCGGCCTGCAGCGTAGGCTTTGGCCTCCAGCTCCCGCTGGAAAGCAATGGCCCTGCGCGGGTCGCCCGCAAAATCCTCAGCTCCCACGCTGACCACCACCGCCGCGTTGGCGTTCTTGCCGTCCCGGGCGTGGTAGCTCATGCCGTTGGTGACCACGTGGCCGGTCTCGCTGGCCGAAGCCACCACCTGACCGCCGGGACACATGCAGAAGGTGTACACGCACCGGTCTCCCACATGCTGGGAAAGCTGATACTCTCCGCGCGGCAGGGCCGGATGCCCGGCAGCCTCGTGGTACAGGCTCTTCTCGATCTCACTCTGCAGGTGCTCTGCCCGGAAACCCACGCTGAAGGGCTTGCACTCCAGCACAAGGCCGCTGTCCATCAGCATCCCGAAGGTGTCCCGGGCCGAGTGGCCCACGGCAAACACCAGCGCTTCACAGGGGAAGGTCCCGCCGGTGGTAAAGATGCCGGTCAGCCGTCCGTTCTTCTGCTCAAAACCGGTGAGGGCCGTGTTGAAGTGCACCTCGCCGCCCAGAGCTTCGATCTCCCTGCGGATGGAGGTGATAACGCCCCGCAGCAGGTCGGTGCCCACATGGGGCTTCTGCTTCCAGGCGATCTCCGCCGGGGCACCGTGCTGCAGAAACACCTCGGTGACAAAGCCGCAGAGCTCATCCCCGATGCGGGTGGTCAGCTTGCCGTCCGAAAAGGTACCCGCGCCGCCCTCGCCAAACTGGATGTTGGCGTTGGGGTCCAGCTCACCAGTGGCAGAGAAGTGCTCCACCGCCTTCACACGCTCGTCCAGCGCCGGGCCGCGTTCCAGCACGATGGGCTTGTAGCCCTGCCGGGCCAGCAGCAGCGCCGCAAACAGGCCCGCCGGCCCTAGCCCGCAGACCACAGGCCGGTGGGGCAGGCGCTGGGTGCCGTTCTGAACGCTGAGATCCGTTTTGCCGCGGATAGCAACGCAGGGCGAGGCCCCTGCATACGCAGATTCCTCACCCTCGTCCTTGAGCGTTACCGCTATGGTATACACCAGCTTTGGCTGCCCGTGGCGGGCATCCACCGACAACCTGGCTACGCCCAGATGGGCCGCCTTGCTGCGGGGGATGCGCGCCAGATGCAGCGCTTTCTCGAATGCCTGCGGCTCCCCGGCAGAGAGCGGCAGGCGGATATCTCTTACTAGTATCATCTATCAGGTTTCGCTTTCTATTTTCAGCCTCCTCACCCTCTCCGTCATTGCTAACGCAATGCCACCTCCCCCAAAGTGGGAGGCCTTGGCAATATTTGCAAACTTCATCTTTATGCCAAGGGCTCTCCCTTCGGGAGAGCTGGCGAGCGAAGCGAGACTGAGAGGGTGAGCCAGCTCAGTTACTTTCTATCTTGCACTGGATGACATAGCTCCCCAGCGCAAAGATCTTACCATTGGAGGGCACATACAGGCGGCAGGCAATGTTCTGCTGCCCTGCGGCCACATAGAAATCATCCGCATCAATCTCAATGACCACCTGCTCGGGCACCAGCGTATCCAGCAGACCCGCCGGGCCGCAGAGGGTCACGTTCATCAGCCGCTCGGTCTGCACGGTCAGGGTATAGGTAGAGGGCAGATTGACCACCTGCACGCAGCTGGCGGGCAGGTTCATGGTCTTGGTCTCGAGCTTGGAGCTGTCGAAGCTGACCGTGATGCTAGAAATGTTGTCCAGCAGGCGGATATTGCCCGGCAGCTCGATGGGCAGCTCATACACCTTGTTCAGCGCAAAGGTGGAAAGATCGATGGTGCCCACAGACAGGGTGGAGAGCTTTTCGATCTGGCTCTCGGGCCCGGCGACATTCAGGGTCTGCTTGCTCAGGGAGTAGACCAGCACCGAGGGATTAAAATTCCGGGGCGCGTTGATAAAGCTGACCGACACGGGCAGGGTGGCCATCTTGTAGACCTCCAGCGTGACCTCCACACTGGACTCCTCCAGATTCGTGTATTCGAACTTGATCTCGCTGCCGCTCTTGGTATAAAAGCGCAGGGCGGTATCCAGCGTGACAGAATCGGTGAGCTCCCCCTTGTGGGTCACCTCGGCGGTGCAGGTCTCCACCTTATCGATCTCGGTGCTGGGGCCGGAGAGGGTCACTGTCTCCTTGGAGAGCTCGGTGCCATAGAGGATATAGCCGTCCGCAATGGTCAGGTAGTTGGTGGTCACGGTGATGGGCACCGTTTTCTCCTCCACCACGTCAAACACCACGTCCACGCTGTTGTCGCCGCCCTCAATGGAAACGGACACGCCATTGAGCAGGGTGTTCACGCCCCGCACCTGCAGGTGCAGGGTCTTTTCGCCGCTGTCCCGCACACCGGACCAGTCCGGGTAGACCACGAAATCAGAGGAAGTCAGGCTGCCGATGGTGTAGCCATCGCCCGAGAGCTTCAGGCTGACGTACTTTTCCGGCGCGCTGACGATGCTCAGGCCCCGGGAGGTGTACGCGGCGGAATCATAGGTAAAATCCACCGGCACATTGTTGATGGTGCGGGTGGTGCCGGGCTGGACGACGATGGTGACCACCATCCATGCCACAATGGCACCCACGATGGCCAGCAGCAGCCGAATGCGGCGGTCGTCCAGAATGCTCTTGGTGTGCTGGATGGCAGGCTTTGTGCCGTTGGTACGATTGCTGCTCACTGCTGCTCATCCTCCTCTTTCTGGTTCATCCAGTTCAGCAGGCTCTTGACCTTGCCGCGCCAGCCATCGGCAGCTGCCTTTTCGCTGGCGGTCTCCTTGGGGATCATCTCATCCACCAGCCGGGTGTACAGGGTCTGGCGGTCAAAGTGGCGGATCAGCACACCGTTCTTTGCCATGGAGATGATGCCGGTCTCCTCACTGACCACAACGGCAATGGCATCCGAATTCTCCGCAATGCCCAGGCAGGCGCGGTGGCGGGTGCCCATATCCTTGCCCAGATCCAGGTTGTTGGACAGGGGCAGCACGCAGCCCGCCGCCTTGATGCGGCCATTCTCAATGATGGCGGCACCGTCGTGCAGGGGGGTACCCTCGTAGAAGATGGTGCCCAGCACCTCCAGATTGACGGCACTGTTCACGGGTGTGCCGGTGCGCACGATCTCAGAGAGGTTGGTGTTGCGCTCCAGCACGATCAGGGCACCGGTCTTGGTCTCGGAAAAGCGCTCGGCGGCATCGCAGATGGCAATGATGGCGCTGCGCCAGGCCCCTTTGAAGCTGGGGTCATTGTAGCGTCCCTTGATGTTGAAGAGCTTGCCCGCCCACTGGTCGGTCTGGCCCATCCGCTCCAATGCGCGGCGGATCTCTGGCTGGAACAGGACCACCAGCGTCAGCAGGCCGACCTGCAGCAGCGAGTTCAGCAGCCAGGTGACGGTGCGCATGTTCAGCACGTTGGCCACCAGATAGACCGCCAGCACCAGCAGCGCGCCCTTGGCCAGCTGCCCGGCGCGGGTGCGGTTGATGATGCCCAGCAGCTGGTAGATCAGGAAAGCAATGATGACGATATCCAGCAGATCGGCCAGCTTGAAGGTCTGGAAATTGGCGATGATCGAATTCAGAGTCATCAGAGTGTCTCTCCCGTTACAGCTTCTCGATCAGGGCGACAGCATGGGCGGCAATGCCCAGGCCCTCGCCGGTAAAGCCCAGATGCTCCTCGGTGGTGGCCTTGACGCTCACAGCATCCACCGGCATCCCGAAGGCTGCGGCCAGATTTTCCCGCATGGCGGGGATGTAGGGGGCCAGCTTGGGCTTCTGGCAGAGCAGGGTGGAATCGATGTTCACGATCTTCCAGCCCTTCTCCCGCATGATGCGTGCCACATGCTGCGCCAGCTGCAGGCTGTCGGCACCGGCGTAGGCGGGGTCGGTATCCGGGAAGTGCTTGCCGATGTCGCCCAGTGCGGCAGCACCCAGCACAGCGTCCATCACAGCGTGGGCCAGCACATCGGCATCCGAGTGGCCCAGCAGGCCCTTTTCAAAAGGCACCTCCACGCCGCCCAGGATCAGCTTGCGATCCTCGACCAGACGGTGAACATCATAACCATGACCAATGCGCATATCATTTCCTTCTTTCTGTTCGGCGCGGGGCAGATCCTCCCGCGTTGTGATCTTCAGATTGGCGTAATCCCCCTGGGTCAGCTGCACCGGGCGGCCGGTCAGTTCAAACAGGCTGCAGTCATCGGTGACCAGGCGGGCTTTTTCCGCATCCAGCTCGTCCAGCGCGGCCAGATACGCCGCACGGTCGAAGCACTGGGGGGTCTGCACCGCATACAGGGTGCTGCGGTCAGGGGTATCAGCGACCATGCACTGCTCCGGCACAGTCTTGCCGTCGCCCCGCACAGCCCGCTTGACGGTATCCTTTACCGGCACGGCGGGGGCGGCAGCACCACAGGCAGCGGCTGCTTCCAGCGCCGCCGTGATGACAGCCTGACTGACAAAGGGACGGGCGGCATCATGGACAGCCACCAGCTCTCCGTGGGCGGCCAGCACGCCGTTCTTCGCGCTCTCGGCACGGGTCGCGCCACCCTGTACCACCTGCACCGGCTTTGTGCAGGCCCCGGCCTGCTGTTCCAGAAATGCCCGGTTCTTCCCGGCCACCAGAACGATCTCGCTGACCAGCGGACACTCCGCAAAGGCCCGGATGCTCCGCTGCACCACGGTCTCCCCGCCCAGATCAAAGCTGAGCTTGTCAAACCCCATGCGAGTGGAGGACCCTGCCGCCACCAGAACGGCTGATACTTTCTTTTCCAATTTCTGCACCTGCCCTGCTCTTATTCTCCCGGGAAATACCACCCGGGGCACAGATAGAATAAACCATATTTTATTATACCGTATCGCCCGGCAAACTGCAACCGATTTTATACAGCAAAAATGCCCCTCTGCGGCAGAGCAGAGGGGCAAAAACGCTTCTTTTTTCAGGAGATCACTTCAGAATGGGCTCGATGGCGGCAGCCAGAGCATCCTTCTGTGCCTGGGCTTCCTCCAGGGTCTTGCCCAGAGTGGTGAAGTAGGTCTTGATCTTAGGCTCGGTGCCGGAGGGACGCACCACAACGGTCGCGCCATTTTCCAGCGTGTAGATCAGGACATTGGCGGCGGGCAGGCCGGTCTCCTCGGGCTTCTTGTAGTCCATGACCTTGACAACCTTGTGGCCGCCGATCTCGGTCAGGGGCTCGTCACGCAGCTTCTGCATGATGGAAGCCATCTTCTCCATGCCGGTCAGGCCGGGGAACTCAAAGCTGTCCACCTTGTTCAGGTAGCGGCCGTACTGTGCGTAGATCTCTTCCAGACGCTGCTTGATGGAGGAGCCGATGCTGCGGTAGTAAGCGGCCATCTCGCAGATCAGCATGGAGCCGATGACGGCATCCTTATCGCGGACATAGGGGCCGGCCAGGTAGCCGTAGCTCTCCTCAAAGCCGAAAATGAAGCGGTCCACTTCACCGGCGGCTTCCAGATTGGCGATCTGATCGCCGATCCACTTGAAGCCGGTCAGAACGTTGCGCATCTCCACGCCGTAGTGCTTTGCCACAGCGTCGGCCAGCGGGGTGGAAACGATGGACTTGACCGCCACGGGGTTTGCGGGCATGGTGCCCTTTTCAATGCGTCCGGCGCAGATGTAATCCAGCAGCAGAACGCCCATTTCGTTGCCGGAGACCAGCTCATAGCTGCCGTCCGGGCACTTCATGGCAATGCCCACGCGGTCTGCATCGGGGTCGGTGGCCAGCATCAGGTCAGCACCGGTCTTGGTGGCCAGCTCCAGACCCAGCTTCAGGGCCTCAAAGATCTCAGGGTTGGGGTAGGAGCAGGTGGTAAAGTAGCCGTTAGGGTACTCCTGCTCGGGCACGATGGTGATATCGGTGATGCCCATATCGTTCAGCACATGGGTCACAGGCACCAGGCCGGAACCGTTCAGGGGGCTGTACACCAGCTTCAGGCCGGCAGTCCGGCACAGGCCGGGGCGCACCTGACGGGCCTCGATGGCATCGTACAGGGCCTTCTTGCAGTCATCGCCCACAAAGCGGATCAGGCCCTGCTCCACGCCAGCGGCAAAGGAGATGTACTTTGCGCCGGTCAGAACATCGGTCTTCTGGATCTCATCATAGACGATGGCGGCGGCATCATCGGTCATCTGGCAGCCATCCGGGCCGTAGGCCTTGTAGCCGTTGTACTTGGCGGGGTTGTGGGAAGCGGTGACCATGATACCGGCGTTGCACTCATAGTAACGGGTGGCAAAGCTCAGGGCAGGCACAGGCATCAGGGCATCATAGATGCGCACCTTGATGCCGTTGGCGGCCAGAACACCGGCGGCGGTCTTGGCAAAGACATCGCTCTTCAGGCGGCTGTCGTAGCTGATGGCGACAGTCTGGCTGCCGCCCTGGGTCTTGACCCAGTTTGCCAGGCCCTGGGTGGCCTGACGGACAACATAGATGTTCATGCGGTTGGTACCGGCACCCAGCACACCGCGCAGACCGGCGGTGCCAAACTTCAGGGCCACGGCAAAGCGGTCCTTGATCTCCTCGTCATTGCCCTCGATCTTGTTCAGCTCCGGTTTCAGATCCGCGTCCTCCAGATCCGCTGCCAGCCAGCGCTTATACTCATCCAGATACATATTGCACACCTTACCTTTAATTCGTATTTCGCACAGGGATAGTTTTTCCAAACCTATTTATACTATAAACCCTTTCTTGGTACTGTGTCAATTCCATATTATGTAAGAATTTTTGCTCCGCAAATCATACAAATATTACAAAGATTTCAGCCTTTTCCATCATTTGGGGCTTTCGTGCTGTCCGCAGAGCCTGCGGCAGTGCCCGCACATTGACAAGCCCCCTGCCCGACACTATAATGGGGACAATAGAATATTTTGCCGAGACCGGGCATTTTCCCGGTCATTTCCCCATCGGGCCGCAGACGCGGCGTGAGGAGGCCCCATGTATTCCGTTCTGAAAAGCTATGGTCTGAACGGCCTGAACGGCTTTGCCGTGGCCGTGGAAGCCGATGTCTCCGGCGGCCTGCCCGCCTTTTCGCTGGTGGGCCTGCCGGATTCCGCCGTGCGGGAAAGCGGTGACCGTGTCCGCTCTGCCGTGAAGAATCTGGGCTACAAATGGCCCGACCGCCACATCACGGTCAACCTTGCCCCGGCGGACATCCGCAAGAGCGGCCCGGTATATGACCTGCCCCTGCTGCTGGCGGTGCTGGCATCCTCCGGCCAGATGGAGGAGCCGCCCGCCGACGCGGCTTTTCTGGGGGAGCTGGCACTGGACGGCAGCCTGCGCCCGGTTTCGGGCGTGCTGCCCATGGCGCTGGCGGCGGCAGCAGACGGCATCCGCAGCCTGTATGTGCCCGCCGAAAATGCCGCCGAAGCCGCCGAGGCGGGCGGCGACGCGATGCAGGTCTACCCCGCACGCACAGCCCGGGAGGTCGTGGATGCGCTGCGGGGCCTTGTGCCCCTCTCCCCTGCCGCGCCCATCCCCTTTGACCCCGCTTCCGGCTGGAATGCCGCCCCGGATTTTGCGGATGTGATGGGCCAGCCGCTGGCCCGCCGGGCCATGGTGCTGGCGGCAGCCGGTGGGCACAACGTGCTGCTCATCGGCGCGCCCGGCACCGGCAAATCTATGCTGGCCAAGCGCCTGCCCGGTATCCTTCCTCCCTTGACCCGGGAGGAGGCTGTGGAGACCACCAAGATCTATTCCATTGCGGGCCAGCTGCCCAAGGGGCGGGGCCTGATCTCCGCCCGACCCTTCCGCAGCCCGCACCACTCGGCCAGCGCGGCGGCACTGGCGGGCGGCGGCACCACCTTCCGGCCCGGCGAGTGCAGCCTTGCCGACTGCGGCGTACTGTTTCTGGACGAGCTGCCGGAGTTTTCCCGGGACAGTCTGGAAGTTCTGCGCCAGCCGCTGGAGGACGGCCAGATCACCGTGAGCCGCGCGGCAGGCAGCGCCACCTACCCCAGCCGGTTCCAGCTGGTGGCCGCCATGAACCCCTGCAAGTGCGGCTATTACGGCCACCCCACCCGTCCCTGTACCTGTTCACCCAGTGCGGTGCGGCAGTACCGCAGCCGGGTGTCCGGCCCCCTGCTGGACCGCATCGACCTCTGTGTGGAGATGGACCCCGTTGCCTTTGACGAGCTCCACACCAGCACCCCCGCCGAGAGCAGCGCAGACCTGCGCAAGCAGGTGCTTGCCGCCCGGGCCGTGCAGGCCAAGCGCTATGCCGCCCCCGGATACGAGGGCGTGCGCTGCAATGCCCAGCTCACAGCCGGGCAGGTGCGGCGTGTCTGCCGGATGACCCCCGCCGCCGAGCGGCTCCTCCGCGCCTCCTACGACACACTGGGTCTTTCTGCCCGCGCCCATGACCGCATCCTCCGGGTGGCCCGCACCGTGGCTGATCTGGCAGGCAAACAGCTGCTGGATGAAGAGGCCCTGCTGGAAGCATTGCAGTACCGCGCGCAGGAAAAGGTGGAGACGTTCTGAGGTTCCTCTTGAAAAAAAGATATCATATATGATATAATAATGGTAACGATTGCTCGATTATAAGAGCCGCCATGCCCTGACCACACAAAACCAATAAAGGGAGTGAGCCGATGGATTACCGCACCTATAAAATGAAGACCTTTGCCGAAAAACCAGAAGTCCGCGCTGAATATGAGCAGCTCGGCCCGCAGTATGAAGCCATCTGCGCCGCGATCGAGAGCCGCAAAGCCGCTGGGCTTACTCAAAAACAACTGGCCGAAAAAATGGGCACAGCACAGGCCAATATTTCCCGCTTTGAAAACGGAAATTCCAATCCCTCGTTGGAGTTTTTGCAAAAAATGGCTGCCTGTATGGGCAAAACGCTTCACGTTTCATTTGAGTGACCACAAAAACCTTTTTTCACATTTCACGATCCGATCTCTGTTTCAAAGAGTGCACTGTCCGCTTTCTGCGGGCGGTGCATTTTTGTTTGCAAAAAACGCTTGACAAATCCCGGCAGTTCTGTATAATTATCTGCGGTAATTATCTTTGGTCACTATTTGAGGAGAAACCACTATGAACATCGCGCTGATCAAACGGATGATGGATGCCTGCTATCAGGCCAAGCGGGTGCGGGATCTGCTGCCTGCCCTGCCGGACGGGGTCCTGCCCTCCTTCATCCAATATCTGGATGCGATCCAGACACTGGAACAGCAGGGCGTACAGGTCAAGGTCTCTGACCTGAGCGATGCGCTCAGCCTGCCCCGCCCCGGCGTGACCCGGACCGTAAAGGACATGGAAGCTCGTGGTCTTTTGACCAAGCAGACCTCCCCTGAGGACGGCCGGGTGACCTACCTGACCATCACAGAGGCCGGGCGGGCGCTTTCCCGCAAATACGATGCGGAATATTTCAGCTCTCTTGTTCCGGCGCTGGAGGTCATCCCGGAAGAGGATGCGGAGACCATGATCCGCACCATCGAGATTTTTTATCAGATCATGGTCGAAAGGAGAGATTCCCATGAAAAATGATAAGACCGATTTCACGCAGGGCAGCATCCCGAAAAAGCTGGCCCTGTTCATGCTGCCCATTCTGGGCTCACTGGTGCTGCAGGCCGCTTACGGCGCGGTAGACCTGCTGGTGGTGGGCCGCTTCGGCTCCACCTCGGGCCTGTCTGCCGTTTCCACCGGCAGCCAGGTGCTCAACCTTGTCACCTTTGTGGTCACCCAGCTGGCCATGGGTGTCACGGTGCTGATCGCGCGGTATCTCGGCGAAAAGAAGCACGAATTCATCAGCCCGGTCATCGGCGGCGCGGCGGTTGTATTCGCCCTTCTGGCCGCTGTGCTGTTCGGGGTTCTGGTGTTTCTGGCACGGCCCATTTCCAGCCTGATGCAGGCCCCGGCCGAGGCCCTTGACCTGACCACCAGCTATGTGCGCATCTGCGGTGCAGGCATCTTCTTCATCGTAGCCTACAATATGCTCTCGGCCCTCTTCCGCGGCCTGGGTGACAGCCGATCTCCCCTGATCTTTGTGCTGGTGGCCTGCGTGGTCAACATCGTCGGCGACCTGGTCCTGGTGGCCGGGTTCCATCTGGATGCTGTCGGTGCCGCCATTGCCACCGTGGCCGCACAGGCTGTCAGCGTGGTCTGCGCTGTTGTCATGCTGCTGAAAAAATCTCTGCCCTTTTCCATCAAAAAGGCGGACTTCCGGCTGAACTTCCAGTGCAAAAAGTTTCTGGCCATCGGCCTGCCGCTGGCGCTGCAGGAGTTTTTGACCCAGCTCTCTTTTCTGGCCCTCTGTGCCTTTGTCAACCGCCTGGGTCTGGAGGCTTCCTCCGGCTACGGCGTGGCCTGCAAGATCGTCAATTTCGCCATGCTGATCCCCAGCGCCCTGATGCAGTCCATGGCTTCCTTCATCTCCCAGAACATCGGCGCAGGCAAGCATCAGCGCGCCCGGCAGACCCTGCGCACCGGCATCGGCATCGGTCTGTTCTTTGGCCTGTTCGTCTTTGCGCTGGTCTTGTGCAAGGGCGACCTGCTCTGCAGCTTCTTCACCACGGATGCACCTGTGATCGCCAACGGCTATGCCTACCTCAAGGGCTTTGCGCTGGAGACCATCCTCACCGCGATCCTGTTCAGCATGATCGGCTATTTCAACGGCAGCGGCAAGACCGTTTTCGTCATGGCGCAGGGCCTGTTCCAGACCCTGCTCGTCCGCCTGCCCATGGCCTACATTATGAGCATCCAGCCCAACGCCAGCCTGACCATGATCGGTCTGGCCGCACCCACCTCCACAGCGGTGGGTGTGCTGCTGAATGTCTGCTTCTTCCTGTACCTGGACCGGAAGGCGAAAAAGCAGGGCTGAGAGGATATACAAAAGGGACGGCGTGGAGCACACGCCGTCCCTTTTTACTTGTTCTCTCAATCCACCACCGGGATATCCAGCCCGAACTCAAGAGGGCGGAAGCGGGGGCAGACATTTTCCGTGATGCAGATGACCGAGGCGGCCAGGCGGCTGCCGATCTCGCAGGATTCAGCCAGAGTCTTGCCGTAGGTCAGGCCGATGACAGTTCCGGCAAAGAAGGCATCCCCCGCGCCGGTGGTGTCGATGACATCCACCTTTTTGGCGGGCACGATGCCGCACTCGCCATTGGCGCGGGCGAACACAGCGCCCTTGCCGCCCATGGTCACCACCATGCAGGGGATGTTGGCGCTGTGCACATTGCCCGCCAGCACCCTGCACATCTCCTCAGGCTCGAGATGGTCGTAATTGTCCGAGAAGAGCAGCCCAGCCTCCTGCTGGTTGCAGACAAAGCAATCGATCTGCTGCAAAAAGTCCCGGCGCTCCATAGCGATGCTCATGTTGGAAACGGCCGCATACACTTTTTTGCCGTACTTTTTGGCGTATTTCAAGGTCTGCTTGACCGTCTCCTTTTCAAGGTCCAGCTCCAGCGCGATGCTGTCGCAGTCGGCAAAGATCTCATCCCCCTGCTCGGCCAGCAGGCCAATGAGCGGTGTGGTATCCGGCCGCTTGGAGATGGCGGCAGTTACATCACCCCTGTTGTCAAAGATGGCCAGCCAGGTGCCCATGCCGTCCGGTACCTTTTTGATGAACCGGGTGTTGACCTTGTGGTTCTCCAGCTTGTCAATGACATCCTGACCCATGCCGCTGTCATCGACAAGGCCCACGAAGGTGGGCCGGAGCTCCACGTTGGCGATATCCTCTGCCACGTTGCGGCTCACGCCGCCGTGGACCTGCTCCATTCTGCCCGCGTTGCGCCCGCCGGGGATATAGGTAGAAAGCGGATATCCCTTGATGTCCACAAACACTGCGCCGATGACTACGATGCCCATAAATTTCTTGATTCCTTTCCGGATTTTACTTTGATATCTCCTATTATATAACAGCTCTTGACAAAAAGCCAATTTTTTCTCTCAAAGCCTACTCTGCCCTTGAAAAACTGTGGCAGTGCTGCCCCGAAGAAAGAGCCTCCGGCATCCACCGATAATCGCTGCTCAGGCTCAGGATCGCATCATACTTCACGCAGTCCGGCAGGGCAGGCGAGGCCAGCAGGGTATCCGCCTGCACAGGGGCCGCAAGCGCAGCACTGCCGCTCAGGGTAACAAAGGTCTGCCCGGCGGCGTGGATGCGGGCCACACAGCCGTTCCGGGTGCGGAGCACCTCCACCTCTGCCGGGCCGCAGCGGACACGGCGGGTGGCATAGAGCGCCATCCGGTCAACGGCAATGCGTTGTTCTGCCCCCATCCGCTGGGCGCTCTGGGGCCTGAGCCGCAGGTCGATCAGGCACTCCACGGTCCGGATATTCCGGCGTTCCAGCGTGGTCTCCACGGCGCTTTGGGTCACGTCGCCGCCGCGGAAGAGGATGACGGCGCTCTCGTTCCGGCTGATGACCACCGCCGGGGCATTCCGGCTGCCCACCAGCTCCACCCGGACAACATTCCGGCTCAGGGCATTGCCGGTGAAAACAGCAATCCCCGCCGTCAGCAGAAGGGCAGGCAAGGCCACCCGCAGACGTACCCTGTTATGGAACGCCAGCCAGCAGAGCCCGGCCAGCAGCAGGCAGACCACGGCGGCATAGGCGGTGTCGAACCAGATCTGTGCCCCGGGCCAGCCGGACACCCAGAGTGCCCAGCGGTCCAGCACCTCTGCCAGAAATTCCGCGCAGCACGAGCACACCCGCTGGGCCGGGGCCAATGCAGGCACCAGCCCCAGCAGGGCTGCTCCCAGACCGGTGAGCAGGATGGGTTCCACCAGCCAGAGCACTGCCGCGCCGGACACCAGCGCGTACAGGCTGGTGCTCATCCCCCGCAGCACCAGCACCGGGAAGGTAGCCATGGAGGCGCAGGCCGAAATACAGACCGTTTCCCACAGACTTCCCGCAAGCCCAAGCGCTTTCCGCTTCCAGAACCGGAGGCGGGGGTGCTTTTTCTTTGCCCGTTGTTTTTCCCAGGCTTCCTGACTGCGGCGCACCACGGCTCCACCGGCCAGGGTGCCCACCACCGCCGCAAAGGAGAGCTGAAAGCCTACGTCACAGACGGCGTAGCTGTTGCCCGCCGTCATCAGAACACCGGCCACACCCAGCGAGGTCAGGGCATCCGGCGGGCCGTAGACCCAGACCCCCAGCGCACTGAGCCAGACGGCCCCCGCCGCGCGCAGAACAGAGGGCGTAAAGCCCGTCACGCCCACCAGCAGCAATGCCAGCACCGCACTGAACAGCGCCCTGACCCGGCGGCCGGTATAGCCGCGCAGTCGCTTTTTGCGGCGGGGCAGCAGCCTGCCCAGCACATCGCCGCACAGGATCGAAACATGCATTCCGCTGACCACCAGCACATGGGAAAGCCCCGCGCCCCGGTAGGCTGTGCGCAGTTCCTTGGAGAGATGGGTGCGGTCGCCCGTGACCATGGCGGCCAGCACGCCCGCCGGGCCGGAGGCCATCCCCTGCCGCAGGGCGGCGCTCAGCCGCTTCTGGAGCCGGGCCGTCCGGGCGCGGAAGGAGGTGCTCTGCCCCAGCAGCGCAAAGCCTTTCTCATAAGCAGCGTTCAGGGCAATGCCATCGGCCAGGGCATTCAGGCGGGCGGTGTCATCGGGTGTTTCCAGCGCAAAGCGGCCCTTGACCCGGTCGCCGGGGCTGCAGACGGGCAGGCTGGCGCACTCCACCCGGAGGGAGGCCGCCTCCCGATCCACCGTTTCCACCCGCAGGACCGCCCGCACCCTGCTGGGGAAATAGGAAGAGGTTGTGCTCTCCACCTCCGCCTCCAGCAGGACACTGCGGCCATCGTAGGCGGTCTGGATCGCATCCCATTTTGCCTGCGTGGAGCCGGTCAGCACAAGGCCCAGCGCAGCCCCCAGGATCAGGCAGATGCCATAGCCCCAGGCCGGACTTTTGCGCAAACGGCCCACCAGCGCCCACAGCAGACCGACAATAAAAAATGCCGCAAACGGCACAAAACGTCCCGTTTGCGGCAAAAAGGCGCACACCAACTCCAGCCCCAGCGTTCCTGCGCAGAAAACACAGAGCGGGCGGCGCATCTTACTTAGTGGAAGAACAGGGGCAGCGGCTCAAGGAAGATGATATCCTTGCGCTCGGCTGCATCGCCCTCGGCCAGAACAGCGGCCTGGCCCACGATGGTGCACTGGGTCTTTTCTGCCAGTGCGTCCAGCGCCTTCAGGGAGCCGCCGGTGGAGATGACATCATCCACCACAAGCACACGCTTGCCGTTCATCTTGTCCAGCTCCTTGCGGTCGATGACCAGCTTCTGCTTGCCTGCGGTGGTGATGGACTGATCCTCCACCACGACAGGGTCGGCCATATAGAGCTTTTCGCCCTTGCGTGCGCAGATGTAGGGCTTGCCGCTCTGGCGGCTCATCTCGTGTGCCAGAGGGATGCCCTTGGCCTCAGCGGTCAGCAGGATATCAAACTCGGGGCACTTTTTCAGCAGCTCGGTGGCAGCAGCCACGGTCAGCTCTGCATCGCCCAGCATGATGAAGGCCGCAATGTCCATGTGGTCGTTCACCTTGCAGATGGTCAGTTCACGGGTCAGGCCCGCAACATTCAGGGTATAAGTCTTTGCCATAACAATTCCCTTCCTTTTGTTCGATCCGTTATTTTTATGCGCGGCTCAGACAGGCAGCTTCTCGCCGCCCAGCACATGGAAATGCAGGTGCTTCACGGTCTGGCCGGCATCCTCGCCGACATTGGAGATCACGCGGTAGCCGTTGTCCAGGCCGACTTCCTTGGCCAGCTTGGCGATCACGGCAAAGATATGGCCCAGCAGGGCACCGTCCTCCTCAGTCAGGGCAGCGGCACTCTGGATGTGCTTTTTGGGCACAACAAGAAAGTGCACCTTGGCCTGCGGGTTGATATCGTAAAACGCCACGACCTGATCGTCCTCATACAGCTTGTTAGAGGGGATCTTGCCCTCGGCGATCATGCAAAACAGACAATCTTCCATGGGAATTGCTCCTTTCACTCAGCCCAGCTGCTTCTCAACGATGCCCTTGACAGCGGCCAGAGCCTGGTCGATCTTGGTCTCGTCCTTCAGGCCGGCCATTGCAAAGTCGGGCTTGCCGCCGCCCTTGCCGCCTGCGATGGCGCTGATCTCCTTGACCAGCACGCCAGCCTTGAGGCCCTTTTCCTGTGCCAGCTTGTTCACGGTAACAGCCATGGTGATCTTATCCTCAGCCTTGCCCACCAGAACAGCGACCACAGGGTTGACAGCCTTCTCGCGGATGCTGTCGCACATGCCGCGCAGGGTGTCGCCGGTGGTGCCGGTGAAGTAGGCGGAAGCGATCTTCACGCCGCTCACTTCCTCGGCATTGTCGAACAGACTGTTGACCTTGGAAGCGGCGATCTTTGCCTTGACCTCCTCCAGCTCGCGGCTCATGGCCTTGTTCTCAGCCATCACAGCCTCAGCACGAACAGGCAGAGAGGTGACGTTGTTGGCCTTCAGGGTGTTTGCCACATCATGCAGCATAGCCTCCTGCAGGTTTGCACGAATCAGCAGGTTGCGGCCGGTAACAGCCTCGATGCGGCGGATGCCTGCAGCCACAGAGCTCTCGCTGACGATCTTAAAGCCGCCGATCTGGGCGGTGTTCTTGACGTGGGTGCCGCCGCAGAACTCGGTAGACCAGCCCTCGATATCCACCACGCGGACGACCTTGCCGTACTTCTCGCCGAAGAGGGCCATTGCGCCCAGCTTCTTGGCCTCCTCGATGGGCATCTCCTTGACGGTGACGTTCATCGACTCGTAGATCTTATCGTTGACGATCTTCTGCACCCGGGCCAGCTCCTCAGGCGTGACGGCGCTGAAGTGGGTGAAGTCGAAGTGGGTGATCTCCGCATCCTGATAGGAGCCTGCCTGATGGACATGGTCGCCCAGCACCTCACGCAGGGCAGCCTGCAGCAGATGGGTCGCGGTGTGGTTGCGGCAGACGGACATCCGGTATTCCTTGTCCACCTGAGCGTTCAGGTGGTCGCCCACCTTGACGATGCCGCTCTCCAGCACGCAGGTGTGGACGTAGTAGCCCTTGGGGGTCTTTTTCACGTCCAGCACACGCAGGCTGCACTCGGGGCCGGTCAGCAGGCCGTTGTCCGCCACCTGACCACCCATCTCAGCGTAGAACGGGGTCTTGTCCAGAACCACCAGCACGCCGTCCTTTGCCTCCTCATCGGTGGCAATGGCATCGGTCAGGGTCTCCTCGTCGCTCAGGGCAACCACAACGCCGGTGTCGTTCAGGGTCTCATAGCCGGTAAAGACAGTGGGCTCAACGGTCAGGCCGCCGAACAGGTCCTCGCTCCAGCCGGAGATGTTCTTCTTCAGGCGCTCGGCACGGGCGCGCTCCTTCTGCTTCTTCATCTCAGCATGGAAGCCGTCCTCGTCGATCTCAATGCCCTGCTCGGCAGCGATCTCCTTGGTCAGATCGAGGGGGAAGCCGAAGGTATCGTTCAGCTTGAACACGTCCAGACCCTTGAGCAGGTGCTGGTGTGCCTTTTCCAGGCCGTCGATCATGTTGTTCAGGATGTTCATACCGGCATCGATGGTGCGGGCAAAGTTTGCCTCCTCGGTGCCGATGACCTTCTTGATATAGGCATCGTGCTCACGCAGCTCGGGGTAAGCGCTCTCGCTGGACTGGATGACCGTCTCCACCAGCTCCACCAGGAAGGGGCGGGAGATGCCCAGCATCCGGCCATGGCGGGCAGCGCGGCGGAGCAGGCGGCGCAGAACGTAGCCGCGGCCCTCGTTGGAGGGCAGGATGCCGTCAGACACCATGAAGGTGCAGCTGCGGATGTGGTCAGTGATGACACGGATGGAGATGTCATCCTTGGCGTTCTCACCGTAGGTCTTACCGGCAATGTGCTCCACATGGTGCAGCACGCTCTGAACGGTATCCACCTCAAACAGGTTGCCCACGCCCTGCATCACGCAGGCCAGACGCTCCAGGCCCATGCCGGTATCGATGTTGGGGCGTGCCAGACGCTCGTAGTGGCCCTTGCCGTCGGCATCGAACTGGCTGAACACCAGGTTCCAGATTTCCATATAGCGGTCGCAGTCACAGCCCACGCCGCAGGTCGGCTTGCCGCAGCCGTACTCGGGGCCGCGGTCAAAGTAGATCTCAGAGCAGGGGCCGCAGGGGCCGGAGCCGTGCTCCCAGAAGTTGTCCTCCTTGCCCAGACGCACCATGTGGTCCGGAGCAATGCCCACCTTCTTGGTCCAGATATCGTAAGCCTCGTCGTCCTCTTCGTAGACGGAGATGTGCAGCTTATCCTTGGGGATGGCCATCCACTCGTCGCTGGTCAAGAACTCCCAAGCCCAGGGGATGACCTCTTCCTTGAAGTAATCCTGGAAGGAGAAGTTGCCCAGCATCTCAAAGAAGGTGCCGTGGCGGGCAGTGATGCCCACGCGCTCGATATCCGGGGTGCGGATGCACTTCTGGCAGGTGGTCACACGATGGCGGGGAGGCTCTTCCTGCGCCAGGAACCATTTTTTCATGGGGGCCATGCCGCTGTTGATCAGCAGCAGGCTGGGGTCGTTCTTCGGCACCAGCGGGAAGCTGTCCAGACGCAGGTGGCCCTTGCTCTCAAAGAAGCTCAGGTACTTTTCACGCAGTTCATTCAAACCGGTCCATTGCATAGGTTTTCTCTCCTCAATTGTCCTTGGCGTTTGCACGTCAGTTTTTATGATGTTATGGCAGAGGGGCGGGCAGGCGCAAAAACAAAAACAGCCCCATCCCAAAAGGGACGAGGCTGTGTAAAACTGCTCCGTGGTACCACCCAAATTGCAAAGGATAAAACTGCTTGTCCCCTGCCGCTTTCGGCGCGGTAACGCTGCGCTGCGTCCGACTTGTTTCGCCGGAAGCTCCGGGGTGGCACGAAACGAGACCTGCCGGAGCGCCTTGCAGCTGGGAGCGCTCTCTCTGGGCGGCGGTGTGCATTTCTGACCCCATCAATGCCATCTGTCATAATTCACATCCCGCAAAAAGGCACAGTGCCCCTTGCGTACACTTAAATTATAGCATCCCGGAAGCGTTTGTCAACGGGTTTTCCACAAATTTTACGGCACCCAGATGCGGTCTACATGGGTCATCTCGCCGTTTTGGATGGTCACGGTCGTGTTTCCCGCATTCCACCCATAAACATCTTCTTCGCTGCTCATTGCATCGCAAACCGCCCGGTCTCCCTTGACCATCACTGGGTCGGCTCCAAAGTCTGCTGCGCCGTCCGATAGTTCGATATCGTCTGCCATAACAAGCTGCTTCACCACACCAACTTCATAATAAGCGGGAAAATCATCCCATGTCAGAGTCCGGTAATGGTCCTCCTCTTTGCATAAGTCGATGCCGCCTTCTTCTATTCCGCCGTTGATGGTCACATAGTTGTTTTCCCGCTCGATGCTCTCCACGGTCAGGGCTGTAGTTTCCTCTGTCCCGTTTAGATGTGTTACAATGGTATCGCCTTCGCTCAATGCTTCTATCTCTGGGGCTGTGTACCGGTCATAGTCGTATACGACCGCGTCGTTGATGGTATTCTTGCGTTCACCGACCCATACTTTATCGCTTTCAAAGCTGATGTGATAGGTGCCATCCGAAAGGGGGTCGCTCAGTAAAACGCCTTGCATGGGCTGTACTTCCGTTTTTTGCGCCTCCTGCGCCTCCGAAGAGGTCGTGCTTGGCGTGGAAGCCGCTGTGCTTCCCGCCGTGGAACTGGAGGCCCCACAGCCCGCCATGGTGATCCCAAGCGCCAAAAGCACCGTAAATGTTCCTATTTTATGGTTCCATCTCATACGAAAACCTTCTTTCTCTTGCTTGACGGAACGTTTCCGTTCCGCTACAATAAAAACGATTCAAAGACACATTCTATTTCAAGATAGAGAGGAAAATTTCCGTGAAAATCTTAAAAGTAAAATGTCTGGCCCCCACCCGGCTGGACAACTATCTGATGCAGCAGTTCCCGGCGCTGAACCCGGGCCGCCTGAACAAGGCTCTGCGGGAGAACAAGATCAAGCTGAACGGCAAAAAGCATCCCCTTTCCACCCGCGTGATGGCAGGCGACGAGATCAAGCTGTTCATCCTGGACGAGGTACTGGATGCCGACAAGCGGGTGGAAGGCCCGGCGTGGAAGAACGCCCGCGGCCTGGCACAGGTCATCTACGACTGCCCGCAGATCCTGGTGGTGAACAAGCCTGCAGGCCTTGCCGTGGATGGCCCCGAGGACGACACCCTGCTCAACCGTGCTCTGCTCTACCTCAACCAGCAGGGTGAGTACAAGGAGAACGATCTGTACACCCCGGCCCTCTGCCACCGGCTGGACACCGGCACCAGCGGTCTGGTCCTCATTGCCAAGACCCCCGAGGCCGAGCAGCTGTTCCTTGAGGTCATCAAGAACCGCGAGGTCAAAAAGACCTACCTCTGCGTCACCTTTGGCCGCCCCACCCCGCCAGACGGCACCCTGGGCGGCTACCTGCTCAAGGATGCAGACCGGGGCATCGTGAAGATCGTGCCCGACAAGCAGCCCGGTGCCAAGGACGTGGAGACCCAATATGAGACCGTTGCCGTCTCCGGCCGTCTGGCCCTGCTCAAGGTCCGGCTCATCACCGGCCGCACCCACCAGATCCGTGCCCACATGGCAAGCATCGGCTGCCCCATCCTGGGCGACAGCAAGTACGGCAACAACACCGCCAACCGGGAGCTTAAGCTGAAATATCAGGCCCTCTGCGCCTGGGAGCTGGTCCTCCCCCGCTTCACCTCCCCCGACTTCGCTGACCTCTCCGGCAAGACCTTCCGCGCACCGAAGCCCTGGTATTACCAGCAGGTACTGGATGGAACGTTGAAGTAAGTTTCCTCCGCAGCCCAAAACGGCATCTCTCCATTTGATTGGAAAGATGCCGTTTTTCTTACTTATTTGCTTGAAAAATACTCATCACAGAATGCAAACCAAAGTTTTTCATAATCCTCATGCTTTACCTCAATCAATTGATACGGAGATACAATATTCCGTTTGATAGCTTCTGCTGCAAAATCTCTGACATAATCGCCAGCCTCTGTATAAAATCCATACACATTTTGGATTCCTTTTTCAGCTGCCACAAACAATCGTGTATGACCATCCACGGAAACATTATGGCCTTCCCAATTCACAAGCGGAATTATCAAGTCTTCTTCTGTATGAACAAAGTCACTTACAGCTTGCTTTTTGATTTCATCCACATAAAACTGTGAAGGCTGAATCTCTGCCATAGGAATCTTCACTAGTTCTACCGCAGGGTATGTTTTCACTAGATTATTTGTTTCGTCCCAAAAATTCGTAATATGTTCGGCATAAAATCGAAATTCATCTATCACAGCTTCATAGAAATTCGAGTTCTTTCCTCTTATAATCGCATCTGTTTTCGACACAATTTCCACTTCATACGGGTCATCTCCAACAAGAAATGCTCCATGTTGATTCAGAACTTTTTTCAAAAATCGATCATCCAGATATGTGTTTACTCGATTTACTCCAGGCATATATTCTTTTTGCTTCATCGTTTTATATTTCATCCTTTTATCTTATCGGCCCCACCGATTTCCCGAACCACCAGCTTCATCTTACCATAGTTTCTGTTCTGTGGCAACAAAACGCGGCACCTCTCCGTACAACCGGAAAGATACCGCTTTTCTTGTTCCTATATGTTCAAATCAGAAGTCCTTATCCTTCCGAATCTCGAACTCCATGCCGTGGATATTTTCCTTCCGCACAACATCATACTCGTAGCCCGGGAAGTCTTTGCGAATCGTAACTGTGTTCAGGCAGTCATAACCCAATTTCCGATACAACCGGATAGCCGCTTCATTGCGAGCGGCGGCTTCGATGTAAAGGGAAACCGAATACTGCTTCACGATTTCTTCCAGCTGGTGAATCGCTTCGCTGCCAAAACCGTGGCCCTGCCATTCCGGCAGGATGAACAAATCTTCCAGCCAGTCCATTTTACCGCCGCGGCTTCCCAGATGGGCAAAGCCCACATTGACGGCATCGTTCTGGATAAAATAAATCATATGGCCCGGTTTTGTCCAGTTCTGCAAATCTTCCAGCGCTTCCGCTTCGCTCTGGTCATAATGACTGTGTGCTTTCCAGAAGCCCTGAATGAGTGGGATGATTTGTGCTTCTTCGTTCGTGTACTGCTTTAGTGTAATCATAACAGAATCCTCTTATTGTATCAGGCCTCCACCTTTTCCACGCTCCACCAGCTCCATCATATCATAGTTTCTGTTTCAGAGCAACCAAAAAACGGCACCACAGTTTTCAGCTGTGATGCCGCTTTCATTTTACCTATCAGATCCTCACCATATCCCGGGTGATCTCGGCCAGAGAGTGTGCGCCGCACATCTGCATGGTATCAGCCAGCTCGGCGGCGATTTTGTCGATGTAGCACTTCACGCCTTCCTCGCCGCCGCCATAGACTGCGGTGACAAAGGGGCGGCAGATGAGCACAGCGTCAGCGCCCAGAGCCAGCGCCTTGAACACATCCACGCCGGAGCGGATGCCGCCGTCCACCAGAATCTTCACGCCGCTGCCCTTGAGGGCTTCAGCGATCTCCGGCAGGACCTCGGCGGTGGCGGGGCACTGATCCAGCACACGGCCGCCGTGGTTGGAGACCACGATAGCAGCAGCACCGGCTTCCTTGGCCTTGAGGGCACCCTTGACGGTCATCACGCCCTTGACGATGAAGGGGCGCTCGGCCAGCTTGACGATCTCGGCCAGCTCGGCAACGCTCTTGCTGCCGGCGGGCGGGGTCATATTCTTCAGGAAGGGCAGACCGGCGGCATCCACGTCCATGGCAACGGCAAAGCAGCCGCTGGCCTTGGCCTGCTCCATCTTGGCCTTGACAGTGTCAATGTTCCAGGGCTTGATGGTGGGCACGCCGCAGCCGCCTGCTGCACCAATGGCCTTGGTGGCCATAGTCATCACGTCAGGGTTGGTGCCGTCACCCGTAAAGGCGGCAATGCCATTTTCGGCACAGGCGCGCACCAGCACGTCATTGTAGGTCATGTCGGTGTAGGTGTCGGAATAGTGGAGGTTTACCGCACCCACAGGGCCTGCAAAGAAGGGATACTTGAAGGTTTTGCCAAACAGCTCCACACCGGTGTCGGGGGTGCCGTTCTCGCACAGGGTGTCCATGTTCACCCGGATCTCCGCCCACTTATTATAATTGCGGATGGCCGTATCACCCACGCCCTTGGCACCGGGGCCGGGGATCTGGTTTTTGCAGGCCACACCGTTGCACACGGGGCAGGCCTTGCAGTACTGCCCGATGCACTGGCGGGCATTGTTCAAAACATCAGCGTAATTCATATTGCATCCTCCTGTTCAGGTTCCCTTTTTCGAGCGGAACCTGCAAATTCCAACCGTTCTCTGCCCACATCATAGTCCGTTTTTATGGGTTCGTCAAGGGGATCAGCGGGTCCCGCTTTTTCTAACGAAAAAATGTATGGCGCAGAAACGTTGATTTTTAGATTTTTCAAATTTTTTCAAAAAAATCCTTGACAAAAGTCATCCTTTCAGGTATTATAGTGGAGCGCTGAGGGCCACGGCCCGAAACGCTGAAAACTGAAGATGTGGAAAGATGGCTGAGTTGGTCTAAGGCGCACGACTGGAAATCGTGTAACGTGTCAAAAGCGTTCTGGGGTTCGAATCCCCATCTTTCCGCCAGAAACCCCGGAACGAATGTTCCGGGGTTTTTCTGTTGACGTAAAAAGGAGTTTCTACAATGTCTGCTGCTATTACGATTGCAATGCCGCGCATGGTGCCGAACCAGCTGCTGGCGGAGGCTCACGCAAAATATCCCGAAAGCCTTGCCCGGGCCGGGGCAGAAATGCGCTGGATCGAGCTGAACGACCCCGACAAAGCCGTACAGGATGCGCTGGCCTGTGACGGCCTGCTGCTGCCGGGCGGCGGCGACATCGACCCGAAATTCTACGGGCAGGAGCGCATCCCTGCCTGCGGTGAGCCCAACGTTCTGCGGGATATCGCCGAGCCGCTGCTGCTGCGCGCCTTCCTTGCCGCCGACAAGCCGGTGCTGGCCATCTGCCGGGGCATCCAGCTGATGAATGTTGCGCTGGGCGGCGATCTGTATCAGGACATCAAACCCTTTGAGCACGTCCCCCACAACGACCATTGGGGCAAGATCCACACTGTCACCGTGCGGCGGGATACCTTGCTCTCCCGCATTCTTGGGCAGGATACCGTTCTGGTCAACAGCCAGCACCATCAGGCGGTAGACAAGGTCGCTCAGGGCCTTGTGCTGTCGGCCCTGAGCGAGGACGGCATCGTGGAGGGCATTGAGAAGCCGGACGCGAAGTTCTGCCTGGGCGTGCAGTGGCACCCTGAATGGCTCAGCGCTGCCGACCCCGCCATGCAGGGGATTTTTGATGCCTTTGTGGCGGCCTGCAAATAAATTATAAAAAATCAAAGCCAACTTGAACGATTTTTAAGCTCTGGATCGTATTCCTTATAAAGAGAACAGGAGGTTCTGCCATGAAATCTTCCAAAAAGCGTTCCCGCGCCGTGGTCACGGTGGTGGCCTGCATTCTGGCGGTGTGTCTGGTGGCTGCGCTGGTCCTTTTCAGTCTGGTCAACAGCAAAGTCCGTGCCTTACAAAAGGGTGCGACTTTTGAGTTCAGCTATAACATCACCGCACAGGACAGTGCCAGTACCCCGGCCCTGTACAATATTCTGAAACAGGTGGGTGCAACTTCCGGCGATGTGGCCGGGCTGTATTCGCCGGGGCAGCTGCAATTGTACCTGTACCCCTCCGGCGGGCTTGCCCGCGCCGAGACCGGCGGCACCGACTTTTTCACCGACCTCTATATTGATGCCAACGACACCTACTTCGATGCCGGGCGGCTCTACCGCACCCTGCGGGATTCCATCGCGGACAGCGTGCCGCTGGTGGGTGCGTTCCTGCCGGAGTGGTCTCTGCCCAACTACATCACGCAGGCCCAGCTGGCAAAGATCCTCGGCGTGCCCAACACGCAGGTGGCCATGCAGGAGATGTCCGGCTATACCATGACCCTTAGCCGCCAGTGCGTCGTCCACCCCGATTATGCCAAAAAGGGCTACACCTACTACCAGTTCCCGTCTGAGGGGGAGGACGCGGCTGTCCTTGTGGTGGGCCTGCCGCTGAAGTCCCTGCTCTTCGATGACACCATCCCCGTGGATGTGCATGTGGAGATCCCCGCCCACGGTGTCAACGCAGCCCTGAGCGGCACACTGAAAGCCGGTGTCAACAGCCTTTCGGCTCCCGTCAGTGTCATTTCCGACAGCGACATCGATTCCATTGTCCAGCTCCGGGAACGTCTGGAGCAGTTTGCCGATCTCATCAACACAGCGTTAAAGCGTGTGCAGTAACAAAAAAGCAGAGCCGTGCAGCGTTTGAACTGCACGGCTCTTATCTATTTCAGCGCTTATGCTCAATGTGTTCCTGGATCCATTTGCCGCCATCGCCGCTGCCCACCGCACTGTTATAGACAATGCCGGTCAGCTCGCTGGTCAGGTCGGACTTCATCTTTTTGTACTCCTGCTCTGCCTGATCCGCAACGCTCTGATCACGGCCATTGTCCCGCAGGTACTGGCGCAGCTCTTTCAGGATGGCATTGAACTCCTTGTCACACTCGCCCTGAACACTGGTCAGCTTGGCGGTCTTGGACACCACGATGGAGACCTTCATCCCCAGATTGCGCTCCTCCACCGGGTGGGAGATATACTCATCGTAGGCTTCGTAGATCACGCCGTAGAGCTTGGATTCCGTCTGCTTCTTCAGGTTCTGCAGCTGGCGGATGTAGCTGTCGATCCTGGCATCCACCTCATTCTCCGAAGCAGCGGAGCTGCTGGAGGCATGGCTGCTGCTGGAGGCATGGCTGCTGCCGGGGGCCTGACTGCTGGCCGCATGGCTGCCGGAAGCCGCAGAGGAGGCAGGCACCGAGTGTGCGGCGCTGGAACCGGACACTGCGGAGCTCACGCTGTCCGCCTTGCCTGCGCTGGCGGAAGAGGAGACCTCACTGGACGAAGCTGTCTCCGAAGAGGAAATGCCAAGTTCCTCTTCCAGCTGTTCCAAAAAGGACGAAACCGGGGATTCTTCCGTCACCTCACTGCTGACGGCGCTCTTGCTGGAGGCGGCGGCGCTGGAGGGCCCCTCAGCTTCCCCGCCGGGCAGAGCGGAGGACGGCACCGAGCTGGCCTGCGCCTCGGACACAGGGGTGCTTTTCCGCATCCCTGTCAGGATCAAAGCAGCTGCCACGGCCACCACAAGAACGATGACCGCAGCCAGCTGATAAAGCTTCTTTTTCTGCATCTGGCACAAAATTCTCCCACTTCAGATTTCGTTCCCGGCCTTTTGCCGCGCAGGAACAGGTCTATCATATCATCCCCGGGGGAGAATTTCAATGGATAAATCGTGAAAAATGTCGCCTAACTGCCTTTTTATGACCGGATTTCGTCCCATTTCACAGCCTGTCGGAGACGCGGTCAGTCTTTTTTCACGGCCACAAGAACGCGGATCTTTCCGCCCGCCGCGCTGCCATGGGCATCGTACCAGCCGATGAGGCTGTAATCCTCGGCGTTGATCTGGGAAAGGGTGGTGGCGTAATACTTGCCCTTGTACCACAGATACACCTGCATGTCATCGGCAGTCTCATAGCGGGTGGAGCCGCTCCGCACGGAGGCCGCCCCCAGCTGATCCACCGTGACCGGGAGCAGCTGGGCCATGGTGCCCACACTGCCGGAAGCAGTCTTGCGCACCGAGATACCGCCTGCCAGCACGGGATACTTCACGCTGGTCTTATAGGTGGTCTGCTCACCGTTGACGTAGCAGACATAGTTCGCGCCGCTGCTCAGGTAATCCAGCACCGAGCTGACCACGCCCGTGGTGCTGTTGGCACCAATCTTGAGCAGATAGCTTGCCAGGCTGGCGGTGCTGCTGGTCACACTCTCCCACAGGGTGCTGCCGATGCTGCCATCGACCAGCCCATACAGCAGGGTGCTGGTGGAGGGCATCACGCTTTCCACCGCACCGGCCACAAGGTCAGAGGCGCTGGAACCGGTGGTGTTGGAGGTGGACGAGCCGGAGCCGGTGTTCGTGGTGGAGCTGGCTGCGGTGCTGATGAGGTTGGTCACATCATCCAGCACACCGTAGGTCCACAGGTCGCCGGTGGCATCGTTCAGAATGAGCCGGTCAATGGCACCGTTCCCATCCACGGTGTAGTAACGGACATCCGAGGCAGAAAGTGTCACCCCCGATAGGCGGCCGGGACTTACTGTCCCAGCCAACCCCTCCGCTGTCGTATCCAGGATCTCCACATCCGAAGCAAGGGCCGCATCGCCCAGCGCGGTGCCGTCCGCACGGATGGTGCCGCTGACCGATTGGCCGCTCAGGGTCTCCACGTTCTCCCCGTCGGCGTTGACGGTGATCTTCACCAGCCAGCCGGTGGGGAAGTTCAGGCTCTTGTCCACATTCACGGTGCGGGTCACGCCATCGGTGCAGGCCACCTGCACGCTTTGGAGCACATCCGCGCCGTTTTCTTCGGTCAGGCTGCGGGAAGAAGTCTGCACCACGCCATAGAACACGCTGTCAGCTTCCTCGCCGGTCAGAACGGCCACCGCCTCGTTGTTCATGCCCAACAGCAGGGTGACCACCTGCCCCACTCCGCCGCCGTTGAAGGCCGAGAGGACCGATGCCGCTGCCGAGGAAGCCAGCGTGTAGCTGGTGCCTGCCACCGTCACACTGGTGGGGGCGCTGGCGCTGGGCGAGACCGCCGTGATGCGGCCCGCCGCCTTGCGGGAGTAGATCCAGACCGTTCTGGCGCTGGCGCTGTAATAGTAGACATCGTAGGCGTTCAGAGCGGCATCTGTGGCCACGGTATCATTGCGGTAGACCGCCGCCGGGGCAAAGGGCAGCTGGGTGGTGCCATCGGCCACAAAGGGGCCCTCCACACTGCTGAGCAGCACCGAGGACAGGTCGATCCGGCCATCCGTCACGGTAAAGCCCAGCGTGGCGGCATAGGTCTGGTTTTCAGCGGTGCTGGCCGTCAGGGCATTATAGAAGAGCACAGCGGCATCTTCCAGGGTCAGGCCCTGCCCCTGCACGGCGCTCAAACCGGCCCGCAGGCCCAGGCTGCCGGCTTTGTTGAGCTGTGCCGCCGGGAAGCTGCCGCTCAGAGTGGTAACATCATAGCCCAGCAGCTTGAGGGCGGCGGTACAGGCCTCTTCCAGCGTCACACCGTTGTCGGGCCGGAAAGAGCCGTCGGTGTAGCCGCTGAGCCATCCCTGCTGGACGGCAATGCGGATATAGGGGGCATATTCGTTCCCGCTGTCCACATCGGTGAACAGGGTGCCGGTGTTCCCCTGCGTGGCGGCGCTCTCCCGGTAGGCCGAGAATGTCACCAGCAGCTTTGCCAGCTGGCCCCGAGTCAGGGCGGTGCTCAGGGCGGAGGCCTGTTCGCTGGTCAAGCCGCCCAGCGTCACGGCAGTCTGCACCGCCGCATTGCTGGCAGCGGCATTTGCCGGCACCACCAGCATCGAGCAGGCGATGCTCACCGCCAGCAAAAGGGAAAGGATTCTTTTTTTCATGGAAGATTCTCCTTAAGATCGTGTTTCCTCTATTCCAGGCTCCCCTGCCAGGGGAGCTCCGCAAGGCGCTGGCGAAGCCAGACCGAAGCGGTGAGAGGTTTAATCATATCTCAATGCTTCAATGGGGTTCAGCCTTGCGGCGCGCTTGGCAGGCAGGTAGCCGAACAGTACACCGATGCCCACCGAGATGCCAAAGGCCACCAGCACTGAGGTCATGGAGGGGGCCACCGTCAGTTCCATATCCGACACCAGCAGCGGAAGCACCCGGTTGGCCAGAGCGCTGAACAGATAGCCCAGTGCAATGCCAAGCAGGCCGCCCAGTGCGGAGGTGGTGGCCGCTTCAGTGACGAACAGGGCAAGAATGCAGCGTTCCTTGGCACCCAGCGCCTTGCGAATGCCGATCTCCCGGGTGCGCTCGGTGACGGACACCATCATAATGTTCATAATGCCGATGCCGCCCACCAGCAGGGAGATGGCTGCAATGGCGGTCAGGATCGCCACCACCATGTTGATCATGCCGGTCATGGTCTCCAGCATCTCGCTCAGGCTGGTGATGAAATAGCCGTCCTCCGCGTGGAGGATGGATTCGATCCCTACTACCAGAAGATTCTTGCCCTCATCGGCAAGTTCATCGCTCACCAGAACCACGCCGTAGGAGCTGGCGCTGGTCCTGCTGATGCGCTGGGCGGTGGTATAGGGCACAAAGATCATGTCATCGTCGGTGCCCTCCTGATCGGTCGTACTGCTGACATTGGCTTCCAGCACACCCACGATGGTAAATCTCTCGCTGCCGATTTTGATGGTCTGGCCGATGGCGTTGCCGCCGTAGGCCGCACGGGCAATGTAATCGCCCACCACGCAGACCTTTTTATTGTCCGTGATGTCCACATAGGTCAGGCCCCGGCCCTGGGCCAGCGTGCGCCCCATCATATCCAGGTAGGTCTCACTCACGCCCTTGACGCTCGTATAGCCATAGGTGGTGGTATCCACCTTCACGGTGCTGTCCAGCGTGGTGGTGGGCGACATGCCGGTGAACACCTCCGGGTGGCTGTCCACGATATCGTACAGCTGCTGTACGGTCACGGTGCGGGAGCCGCGGCCCGTGATCTGGACGCTGAGGATATTGGTCCCCATCTCAGAAAAGCTGTCCTTGATGCTTTGGGTCATGCCATTGCCCAAGCCCACGATGACGATGACCGCCGTGACACCGATGATGATGCCCAGCATGGTCAGAACCGTGCGGAACTTGTTGCTCCAGATATTCTTGACTGCTTCGCGGAAGGTCTCGTAGATCATGCGTCCCCCTCCTGTTCTGCCGGTTCAAAGTTCAATGTCGGCTGAACGATGGCCTCCGGTGCCCGGGCATCGCCGTCGTAGACCACGCGGCCATCCTCCAGCCGGATGATGCGCTGGGCCTGCACGGCAATAGAGTTGTCGTGGGTGATGAGCACCACGGTGTTGCCCTGCCGGTGGAGCTGCTGCAGCATTCCCAGCACCTCGCGGCCGGTGTGGCTGTCCAGCGCGCCGGTGGGCTCGTCGGCCAGAATGACCGCCGGATTCCCGGCCAGCGCCCGGGCAATGGAGACGCGCTGCTGCTGACCGCCGGAAAGCTGGCTGGGCTTGTTTTTCAGCTTATCGCCCAGCCCCACCTGCTCCAGTGCCTCGCGGGCCCGGCGGCGGCGCTCGGCGCGGGGCACGCCCGCATAGATCAGCGGCACCTCCACGTTTTCCAGCAGATTCAATTTGGGCAGCAGGTTATACTGCTGGAAGATGAAGCCCAGCATCTCGTTGCGCACCTCAGCCTGCTCATTGCCGGACATGTTGCCCACCTCCCGGCCATTGAGCCGGTAGCTGCCCGCTGTGGGCACATCCAGGCAGCCGATGATGTTCATACAGGTGGATTTACCGGAGCCGGACTGGCCCACGATGGCCACGAACTCGCCCTTTTCAATTTTCATGCTGATGTGGTCGGCGGCTTTTACCGTGGTGTCACCCATCCGGTAATATTTGCACACATCCTCAAATTCGATCAGAGCGCTCATTGCGGGCCACCTCCCGGTGCGCCGCCGCTCGGGCCGCCGCTTCCACCGCCGCCCTGACCGGGCCCGCCGACCACCATCATCTCCTCCATCTGTCCGTCAGCGCTGACAGAGGCGGTGCTGCTGGCGGTGTAGGCTACGGTGTCGCCTTCCTGCAGGCCGCTTGTTACGGCGATGTAATCATCATCGCTGGTGCCGGTGGTCACCTTGACATAGACATAGCCCTCCGGGGCGGTCATGCTGGGGTCGGCGTTGGCAGCGCTGGGGGAATCCTTGGTCACCAGCACATAATTGCCCCGCACCACAGCGGCATTGGGGATGGAAAGCGCGTTCTCGGTGCTGGCCGTCGTGATCTCGGCGGTGGCGTTCATGCCGGGCAGCAGGTCGCCGGTATCGTCGATGCGGATGGTGACGGGATAGGTGGTGGTGCCGCCTACCGTGGTGCCCGCCTTGGACACGCTGGTGACCACGCCGGTAAAGGTGCGGTCAGAGATGGCATCCGCGGTGATGGTCACACTCTGCCCCTCCTTGATGGAGAGGATCTCCAGTTCGTCCACATTCACCGTCATCTGCAGATAGCTCAGGTCGTAGATGGTGCACAGGCTGGTGCTGCCCGCGGTATTGCTCACGGTGTCGCCCGCCTTGACCTCCTTGGAGATGACCGTACCGCTGATGGGTGAGGTGATGGTATAGTTGTTCAGCTGATCCTCGGTGTCCTCCATGGACATCTGGGCACTGCGCAGGTTATCGGAGGCGTTCTGCACCTGCTTGGTCAGCTCCTTGCCGGAGATCCTGACCAGCGCGGTATCGGCGCTGACAGAGGAGCCCTCTTTCACGCAGAGGGCGGTCACGGTGCCGCCGGTGGAGGCGGTGATGGTCTGCTCGTTCTGGTAGCTGAATTTTGCCGATGCCAGTGCGCTGACCCCGTTGACGCTGGCCGTTGCGGCCTGCGCGGTGGTCAGGCTGCCGGTGTTGTTCACCGCAATGGTCACGGTGCGCACCAGCAGGTTCCCGCTGCTCAGGGCATCCGCACCGGAGACAGAGCGCACGGTGCCGGAGACGGCCTCAAAGGTGCCGTCCAACGTGACCTGTGCGGCCTGCCCCACGGTAAAGTTCGCCGCATCCGCCGCCGGGAATTCCAACGTCAGCAGTAGGGTGGAGGCATCCCGCACAGTGGCCACCTCCTGCCCGGCGGTGACCACATCGCCCACCGCCACCTTATAGGAGGCCAGCGTGCCGCCGATGGTGCTGCGGATGTATTGGGCATCCACGGCATCCTCGTAATTGCGCTGGGCCTGATCCAGCGAGAGCTGGGCCTTTTCCGCGCTGTTGGCGGCGTTGGAGCTGTCGATGGTGTAGAGCACCGTTCCCTCTTCAATGGTGTCCCCCACCGCAAAATCGGCGGTGAGCACGGTGCCGGACACCAGCGCATTGACGGTGTAGGTGTTGGCGGCGGCAATGGTGCCGGAGCCGCTGAACACATTGGTGATATTCCGGCGCTCCACCGCGCTTTCCAGATATTCGGTATCTACGCCTGCCGGTTTTGCGCCATTCCCGGGCAGCAGGAACGCACCGGCCACTGCGGCTGCGCAGGCGGCAGCGGCAATGCGCTTCCAGTTGCGCCTTACAAAAGGTCTCCAGCCCTTCGGTCTTTGTTCTGCAGGCACTTCCAGCGCCAGATTGAATTCCTGGTCGCTCTGTTCCTGCGGCGTTTGTTTCTTTTTTCGCAGCATTGGTTGCCCCTCCCTGATGTTATGGCCGGGTGCAAAGCTGCACCCGCCCTTCTTCCAACAGTATAGCGGGGCTTTCTTAACATTCGCCGGAGATATTTCTTAAGACTTGCTTAAGTTCGGTGGAAAAAGTGTAAAAAGAGACCCTCCCCGTCATCGCTTCGCAATGCCGCCTCTCCCGAAGGGAGAGGCTATGCAGGCTCTATCCGAGGTGCTGCATTGGCTCCCCCTTCGGGGGAGCTGGCAAAGCCGTAGGCTTTGACTGAGAGGGTTGTCTTATTCTACCGGGAACAGCAGCGTCATGGTGAACTGCTCATTCTCCTGTTCGATCTTGCAGTCTGCGTGCATCTTATCCATCATGGTCTCGATGCTGGTCAGCCCCACCTTGGTGCTTTCCACCGCCGGGGGCGCAGGCAGGACATGGTTGCGGAGCACAAGGCCCGCCCTTCCCTCCTGCCGCAGGAACCGCACCTCGATGGGCCGGGCCGGGTCGGCGTACTTGATCAGGTTGGAGCCGATGTTATCCAGAATGCGTCGGATATACTGCGCCCGCACGGTCAGGAGCACATCCTCGCTGCCCAGCTCCAGCGCACAGGCAAAGCCGCGCTGCTGCAGCATCTCCACCATCTCGGCCAGCGGCTCCTCAAAGATCTGGGAGAAGCGGGCCGGGGCATCCAGCTGCACCACGGTGTCCCGGGTGACCAGCGCGTACTCGAACAGATTGTCGGACAGCTGCTTGATCTGCCGGGCCTTACCGTCGATCTTTGCCAGATATTCATCCTGCTGGGCCTCGGTCTCGTATTTGTGGTGACGCAGGATCTCGGTATAGAGCAGCAGGGTGGTCAGCGGGGTGCGCAGGTCGTGGGACATCTCAGTGATCAGGCTCTTGACCTTGGCGGCAGCCTGAGCCTCCTCGGCCTGCTGCTGGCGCAGGGTCAGACGCAGACCATCCAGACTGGTGGCCAGCAGGGCCAGCTCATCGTCTCCCTGGATCGTGATGGCGTGGTCAAGGTCGCCGCCCTCCATGGCCTGGATCTCCCCGCTGAGCAGGAGGATATAACGGATGATTTTCCGGCTGCTCAGGAAGAAAAACAGCGGAAAAAGGGCAAAGCTGACAAGCAGCAGGATCTCGCACCCCTTGCCGTAATAGGCATCCACGCCGTTGTAATAGAACATGGCTGTGGCCTCTTTGTCCGAAAAGGTGAGCGAGTACATCGGGAGCCAGCGCTCGGCCGGAACCGTTTCCGTCACATTTTCCCGCCCCTCGTAGACCGGAGCGACCAGCGGATAGGAGGAATAGAGCATCCGGGAGCGGTCGTAGATGATGAACATCGTGCTGCCGTTCCGCACAGACCAGTCGTCCAACTTGTCGATATCCCGGCTGGAAAGACCGCGCCGGTCGATATAGCTCTGCAGCTCCTGCACCTGCTTTTCCACAGCCTTCTGCTGGGTTTCCGGCTGGTCAAAATAAAGCCACAGGGCTTTGTTCAGCACGACCTGCATTCCCACCAGAAATACAGCACTTGCCAGTGCTGAGAACAGGATCATCAACACCAGCTTGCCGGAAAGCCCCAGCTTTTTACGCATGATCCTTCTCCTCCCCGGGCACAAAGCGGTACCCTTTCCCCCACATGGTCTGCAGACGGGCGGGGTTCTGCGGGTCTTTTTCGATCTTCATCCGCAGATTGCGGATATGTACCATCACGGTGCCGTTGGAGGTGTAGAAATAAGGTTCCTGCCACACATCCTCGTAAATCACCTGCACCGGGAAGATGCGCTGGGGGCTCTGCATGAGCAGCCGCAGGATCTTGTACTCCGTCTCGGTCAGGTCGATCTCCTCCCCGTCCACCCAGACGCGGTTGCAGTCCAGCGCCAGCTTCACGCCGTGGCTGCACAGGGTCAGGTTTTCGGCCCGGGCCGGGGCCTGCCCCTTGCCCTGATAGACGCAGTACCGCCGCAGCAATGCCTTGACCCGGGCGCTGAGCTCCGCAAAGGAAAAGGGCTTGGGCAGGTAATCGTCCCCGCCCGCGGTCAGGCCCAGCAGCTTATCGGACTCCTGTGATTTTGCCGTGAGGAACAGGATCGGCACTGTGGAGAGCTTGCGCAGCTCCTCGCAGACGCGCAGGCCGCTCATGCCCGGCATCATAATATCCAGGATCACCAGATCGACCTCCGGGCGGAACACCTCCAGTGCCCGGGTGCCGTTTTCGGCTTCGATGATATGGTATCCCTCGCCGGAAAGCAAGATGCGCACGCCGTCCCGGATATCCGGATCGTCCTCCGCGATCAGAATGGTCTGCTCTGCCATGGTCTTCTCCCCTTTTTGTCATTCTCGGTTCTAGTATAACAGCAGTTTCCTGCATTTTCCATGAAATTTTTCTAAGGATTTCTTAAGAAAACGCTTCTTCCGGTCAGCCCCTGCTGCGGGGACAGAAAAAAGGCATCCCCGCACTTCACAGAACGAGGATGCCTTTCTCAAAACGGTTTTCTGCCCCAAAGCGCCCGCTCCGGCGTGGAGCCGGGCCGGGTCTCCGGCGCAGAGGCTTACATTGCAAACTGGACGGCGCAGAAGGCTGCATAGATGCAGAGCAGCAGCACACCCTGCCAGCGGGAGAGCCTGCCCTTGAGCAGAGCGGGCACGGTCAGGAGGATCATGACCGCGAACATCACGGGCAGATCCATGACCAGAGAGGAATTGATGCCCATGATGGTGGAGTTCTGCGGGATGCTGAAAGGCGACACCGTGATGGACATGCCGCTGACCAGCACCAGATTGAACACGTTGGCACCGATGACATTGCCCAACGAGAGGGAGCCGTGGCCCTTTGCCAGCGAGGTGATCGCCGTGACCAGCTCAGGCAGAGAGGTGCCCAGCGCCACAAAGGTCAGGGCAATGACGGATTCCGGCACGCCCAGCGCCTGCGCGATCAGGGTGCCGTTGTCCACCAGCAGGTTTGCGCCCACAGCGATCAGGGCTGCGCCGAGGATGAGCAGGCCAATCTCCTTGGCAAAGGACATTTCCTTTTCCGGCTCGTCCTCATCGTCTTCCGGGGCGGGGGCGTTTTTCATCGCCAGCACATTGCAGACCATGTAGGCCACGAACATTGCCAGCAGCACAATGCCAATGGGGCGGCTGAAGTAGCCAGTGGTGTAGGCCACGCCCGCATACAGGGCCGCTGCCACAAAGAAGAACAGCACCGGCACCCGCAGGCTCTTGGGGTCCACCTTGCCCGGGCGGACCGCAATGGTGATGGCCGCGATCAGGGCCGCGTTGCAGATGACCGAGCCAATGGCGTTGCCATAGGCGATCTCGCCGTGGCCGGTCATGGCCGAGGTGGTGGAGACCATGACCTCAGGCAGGGTGGTGCCGATGGACACCACCGTGGCACCGATGAGCAGCTCCGGCACCTTGAAGCGGCGGGCGATGCCGGTTGCACCGTCCACGAACCAGTCGCCGCCCTTGATGAGGCAGAGCAGGCCCACGATAAACAATAATACAGGGATCAGCATATAAAATCTCTCCTTTTTAATCCAAAAAGTATTATACCTGTTTTCCCTGCAAAACGCAAGCAAAATCGTGCATTTTTATCCAGCCTTCTCCACCTTTTTGGCGTTGGGGTAGATGCGCTCCATTCGGGCATTGTCAAAATGCTCATCCAGCAGCACATCCACTGCATTGGCCGGAGCCGCGCCGCTGGTGCGGGCATCGTAGCGGGCCAGCGCCAGCGCACTGGTCACAAGGTTCACGGCCATGAACACGGCCAGCAGAGCGGTCATCCAGGGGCGGATCCTGCGCTTGACCGCCTTCATCCCCTTTGCCACCAGTGGGTAGCCATAGCGGATCCAGGTCACGGCCGCAATGCCCCAGAAGAAGCAGTACAGCAGGTTGATGCGCCCGCCCAGATTGAACTTGAAGCCGCTGTAATCCCAGAACACGGTGCCAAACAGCAGCTCTGTCACGGCGCTGCACACATACTCATACGCACCGCCCAGGATCACGCCGAACCAGAAGATGCGGCTCTCGCTCTTCTGTTCGCCGCCCCGCAGCAGGATGGCTGCCAGCACCAGCGCCAGCCCCCACACCACGCTGAACGGGCCCCAGACCAGGCTGGAACGGCTCATCCAGACCCCGGCGGTGATGCGGCAGAAGATGGTCTCCACCACATCTCCGAGGAAAGCCCCGATGACAAAGAGCCAGAGCAGGTCGGCAAGGGAGAGCTGCTTTTCGGCACTGGTGGTGGGCTCCGGACGAGCCGCAGCAGGGTACGCCCGCTGGATCCGCTTTTCCACGCTGGCGGTAATTTTCTGCCGCAGCCTCTCCGAGCCCCTGCCCAGCTCCCGATTCAGCTGCTCGAGCCGTGGGTGGCGGTTCGCATACCGGCTGACCACCACCATGGCAGAGATCTGGTCGAGGACGGCCAGCGCCATGCCGACCCATACCACAGCGTGGAACAGCAGCGGCGGCAGGTGGGCGCAGAGCCGGAACAGCAGGTCGTTGCCCCAGCGGACTGCCGCCATGCCCAGCAGACCCCACAGCAGGGAGTACTGCAGGCAGACATAGCCATCCAGATTGAACTTTTTATCGGAGTAGTCCCACCAGCGGCGGTGGTGGATCCTTTCCAGCAGCTTGGCGGTCAACCACTCCACCACCGTGGCATAGATCATGCTGCCGAAGAACAGTGCCGCCAGGCTGGTGCGCTGGTCGTTCAGGCCGATGGTGATGAGCACCCCTGCCGTGCCGTACACAAAGCAGAAGGGGCCGGAGGCCACGCCGCGATTGGTGAACCGGCGGCCCTTTGCGGTTGCAACAACGGTCTCGCCTACCCAGCCCAAAAAGGAATATACCAGATAAATTACACAAAGAGTATAGAAATTCAGGTTCATAGCGCTCCTTTCCCGGAACAAAAAGGGGCCGGGAAGCGGCATTCCCGACCCTCTTTGTTCAGTTTACGAATTACAGCTGGCTCTTATACAGTGCCTCGATCTCCTCCACGCTGGTATCGCGGGGGTTGCCAGGGCGGCAGGCATCTGCAAAAGCAGACTCAGCCAGGAAGTGGATGTCCTCTTCCTTCAGGATGCCCTGCAGGTTTGCGGGGATGCCCACATCCGCACTCAGCTGCTTGACGGCGGCGATGGTGGCATCGGCAGCCTCAGCATCGTTCATCTCGTCGATGCCCTTCACGCCCATGGCCTTGCCGACCGCGCGGTAGCGCTCCCCGGCAACGGTCTTGTTGTACTCCAGACCCACCGGCAGCAGGATGGCGCAAGCCACGCCGTGGGGGGTATCATACAGAGCGGACAGGCCGTGTGCCATGGAGTGGACAATGCCCAGACCCACATTGGAGAAGCCCATACCGGCGATGTACTGGCCCAGAGCCATGCCCTCGCGGCCCTCCGGGGTGTTCTGCACGGCACCGCGCAGGTTCTCGCTGATGAGCTTGATGGCTTCCAGATGGAACATATCGGAGATGGTGCAGTGGCCCTTGGTGATATAGCCCTCGATGGCGTGGGTCAGAGCGTCCATACCGGTAGCGGCGGTCAGGCCCTTAGGCATGGAGGACATCATATCGGGATCGACCACAGCGATTTCGGGGATATCGTTGGTGTCCACGCAGACGAACTTGCGCTTCTTCTCCACATCGGTGATGACGTAGTTGATGGTGACCTCAGCCGCAGTACCGGCGGTGGTGGGCACGGCAATGGTGAACACAGCGTGCTTCTTGGTGGGAGCCACGCCTTCCAGAGAGCGCACATCCGCGAACTCGGGGTTGTTGATGATGATGCCGATGGCCTTTGCGGTATCCATGGAGGAGCCGCCGCCGATGGTCACAATGCAGTCTGCCTCAGCAGCCTTGAAGGCTGCCACGCCGTCCTGCACGTTGGCGATGGTGGGGTTGGGCTTGATCTCGCTGTAAACAGCGTAGGCGAAGTTTGCAGCATCCAGCAGGTCAGTGACCTTTTTGGTCACGCCGAACTTGATCAGGTCGGGGTCAGAGCAGACAAAAGCCTTCTTGTAGCCGCGGGCGGTCAGCTCGGGAACGATGTTCTCAATGGCACCGTGGCCATGGTAGGAAATGGTGTTCAGAACAATGCGGTCAGCCATAATTATTTTCCTCCAAATCATTCTGCCCGCCTGCCAGCGGGCTCTCTCTGTTGTTAAGGATACCACATTGTTAAACAATATTCAATGCACTTTTCTTGTGATTTCTATGAATTTTTTACACTTTCCAGCAAAAGAAAACGCTGTACTACTCCCTCAGTCTCGCATTCGCTCGACAGCTCCCTCTAGGAGGGAGCCTTAACGCGGCAGCCAACGCAAAAGCCTCCCTCTGAGAGGGCGGCGGCATCGCATCAGCGATGCCGGAAGGAGTGATACAGCGTTTTTATCGTTTCATTTACCACAGCCGGATGACCTTGATGACTCCCTCGGCCTTATCGCGGGCCAGCTCAAGGTGATGCTGCAGCGCATCGGCGGCGGTGTTCCAGTTGTCGCTCAGGGCGGCATTCAGAATTTCCAGATGCTCCTCACAGGTCTGATCCTGATTGATCATGCTCACCTTGCCGGTCATAATGCGGAAACGGGTGTTCAGGCCGGTGATGCGGTCATAGCCAGAGCGCAGATATTTGTTGGGCAGGCTGCTCATCAGCAGCTCATGGAAATCATCGTCGGATTTGCAGAAGTCGTCGATCCGCTCGGGGTGGTGCATCAGCTCAGTGTAGGCCTCCAGCTGCTCCCGGGGGATCAGGTTGCCGTAGGTGCGCAGGGCGTAAGGCTCCACCAGCAGACGCATCTCGAACATGCTGTGCACGTCCTCTTCGGTAATGCCGGAGACCATCAGCCCCTTTTTGGGCAGGATGGTGATCAGCCCCTCCTGCTCCAGGCGGCCCAGCGCGTCACGCATGGGGGTGCGGCTGATGTTGCCCATCTCGGCACAGAGCTTCTGCTCGTTCAGAAATTCGTTGGGGCGGTACTCGCAGTTCAAAATCTTCGTTTTCAGGTACTGGTAAGCCTGCAGCTTCAGGCTGAGCTTTGACTGGGAATCCATCTCTTTCATTGTTCTATCTCCTAGTTCGCAAGCAGGACCATTCAGGCAGCAATCAGTCGCCCGCCGGACAGCTTGTATCCCTTAAATAATCCAAGTAATCATTAACATTATTATCACATATCCGGACAATGTTTACAAGACTTTTTTGAAAACTTTGGGAGCTTTTCCGTTTTGAACAGATATCATGCATTATTTTGCTATAAATTGAACAGTTTTTTTGTGCTTGTCGCCAGTGTTTCGTTCTTGTTTTGCATCGAAGGATAAATTGTGGTACACTTGACCCAGAAAGGAAGGCTGATACCATGGCAGGTCGCGGGGGGTACAACACCAAAACCCGGCAATTGATCCTGGATTATCTCATCAACAACCGCCAGCACGCGGTCAGTGCATCCAACATTCTGGAACATCTGGAGGCAGAGGGGGCCAGCCCCAATCCCACCACGGTGTACCGGTATCTGGACAAGCTGGCAGGCGAGCAGCGCATTATGAAATATGTGGCCGATAAGGGCGAAAAGGCCGTGTTCCAGTATGTGGACGAAGGCCGCCACTGCCGCGAGCACCTGCACCTGAAGTGCGTGCAGTGCGGGCGCATTTATCACCTGGACTGCCACTTTATGGATGAGGTGCGTGCCCATCTGATGGCGGAGCACGGCTTCACCCTGCAGTGCGAGGGCAGCGTTTTGTACGGATTGTGCCGCAGCTGCGCACAAAACAGCCCCCATCCGGGGCAGACCGCACAAAAATGCGAACACTGTGTTGACACGGACAAAGAGCCGTGATACAATGCAGGCAGGAAAAGCGTTGATCGGGAAAAGTAAGTGCTCAAGGTTCTTTTGCAGCGAGTGCGGGCTGATGGAAGCCGCACAGAGAATGAGCCCCGAACGAACCCCCGTGAGCTTCCCCCTGAACCTGCTTCGGGCAGTTAGTAGGGGCCGACGGCAGCCGCTCGTTATCGCGGCAGTGCTTTCAACGGGGAGAGTACACAAAAGTGACTGGTGTGTTCGCGCACCGGTAATTTAGGTGGCACCACGGATACGGCAGCATTCGTCCTAGCAATGGGAGGAAGGCTGCCGTATTTTTTTATTTGCAAAAACCTCTCAGTCACCGGGAAACTTGCCTCTCCTATCAGGAGAGGTGGCAATGTGAAGCATTGACGGAGAGGTTTAGAGAGAGGGGTAAGAAATATGTGTTGTGTTATGGGTTACACGGGGCACGACCTGAGTGCCGCCAAATTCAAGGAGTATCTGCTGCGCACCGTGATGCGTGGGCCGGACGACCAGCGTGTGGTGGAAGGGCCTTTTGGTCTGATGGGCTTTGGCCGCCTTGCCATCATGGGCCTGACCCCGGAGGGGATGCAGCCCTTCTACCGCGGTGCCGACTGCGTGGTCTGCAACGGTGAGCTCTACGGCTTCCGCTTTGAGAAGGAGATCCTGAAGCGCCGGGGCTACAAGTTTGCCTCCGACTGCGACTGCGAGATCCTGCTGCCGCTGTATTACGAGTACGGTCTGGATATGTTCCGCCACATGGACTCCGAGTTCGCGCTTATTCTGTATGATTCCCGCAAGGACCGGCTGATTGCAGCCCGCGACCCCATCGGCATCCGTCCGCTGTTCTACGGCTATTCCAAGTCCAGCCACCAGATCGCCTTTGCCTCCGAGATGCAGAACCTGATCGGCTGGTGCGACGACATCCGCCCCTTCCCCATCGGCAGCTACTACTGCGATGGCCGCTTTGTCCGCTATGAGGACATTGCCGACATGCCCGCCCCCATGGAGGATGACATGGAGACCACCCTGCGGAACATCCGCGAAAAGCTGATCGCAGGCGTGGAAAAGCGTCTGGATGCCGATGCCCCTGTGGGCTTCCTGCTCTCGGGCGGTCTGGATTCTTCGCTGGTCTGCTCCATTGCAGCCAAGAAGCTGGGCAAGCCCATCCGCACCTTTGCCATCGGCATGGACACCGATGCCATCGACCTGAAATATGCCCGCCAGACCGCCGATTATCTGGGCAGCGAACACCATGAGATCATCATCAACCGGGACATGGTCATCCAGAGCCTGGAGGAGGTCATCCGACTGCTGGGCACCTGGGATATCACCACCATCCGCGCCAGCATGGGCATGTACCTGCTCTGCAAGGCCATCCACGAGCAGACCGATGTGCGCGTGCTGCTGACCGGCGAGATCTCCGATGAGCTGTTCGGCTACAAGTACACCGACTACGCCCCCACCGCCGATGCCTTCCAGCAGGAGAGCCAGAAGCGCATCCGGGAGCTGTACATGTACGATGTCCTCCGGGCCGACCGCTGCATCTCCGCCAACAGCATCGAGGCCCGCGTGCCCTTTGGCGATCTGGATTTTGTGCGCTACGTCATGGCCATTGACCCCGAAAAGAAGCTGAACAGCTACGGCAAGGGCAAGTACCTGCTGCGCAAGGCCTTTGAGGGCGACTGGCTGCCCCCGGAGATCCTCTGGCGCGAAAAGGCCGCCTTCTCCGATGCCGTGGGCCACAGCATGGTGGACGACATCAAGGAGTATGCCGAGAGCCTGTACACCGATGAGGAGTTCCAGCTCCGCCGGGCAAACTACTCGGCCCACTGTATGCCCTTTACCAAGGAGAGCCTGTTCTACCGCGAGATCTTCGAGAAATACTACCACGACCAGAGCCGCACCATCGTGGGCTTCTGGATGCCGAACAAGGCATGGCCCGGCTGCAACGTCAACGATCCTTCTGCCCGTGTGCTGGCAAACTACGGCGCTTCCGGCGTGTAATCCTTTTTCCAGACAGCAAAAGACGGTGTGTCCGCTCCGGGCACACCGCCTTTTTGTTTACTCCAGATTCAGTTTATTTTTCATCAGCCACCGGGTCAGGAAGAAGTATGCCGCCGCAATGGCTGCAGTCACGGCAAAGCAGAACAGATAGCCAACGTCTGTTCCAAGTGCCGCCGTCAGCCAGCGCATCGGGGTCGCTCCATAGCTCACACCGGTCACGTTCACACCCACGACCCGGTACGTGACATCCACGATCATACTCACATCATTCGTGCCCAGCAGCTTATCGAGCTGGGTCTCCACGATGTTCAGGCCGATAAACGCGAGGATCCCGGCCACCATCACATGCTTGGGGAATTGATGGGCGATCATACAGGCAGCGTAAACGCAGAGGATGAGGCTTGCCAGCCGGGCCAGATTGATGAGGATGGTCCAGAACGTCACCAGCCAGAACTTCGCGCCCAGTTCTCCATACAGCATCCCCCACAGCTGCTTCCAGCTGTTCCAGTCCACCATGCCGAAGGTCTCCGAGTCAATCACACCGATGCTGACCATCACCGTGATGCAGACGATGCCCACAAGGCCGCTGCACAGCACCCAGACCATGCTGGTGAGGAGCTTGGAGAGGATGAGCTGGTTCTCATTGACCGGCAGCGTGTGCATCAGGTAGCCTTCCCGGCCCAGCAGGTTCTGATAAAAGCGCTGGATGGTGTTCACGAAGCAGAGCACCGCGATGGCAAGGATGACCGAGACATACACGATCATCAGAATCACTTCGAGATTCTGGAAGCTTGTGCTGTGAGCCAGCGCGTGTTCCTGCCGGAAGGTCACGCCCAGCACCACGCTCAACAGCGCCAGCGCCAGATACAGCCCGAAGTACAGGCTTTTGGTGGCCTTGAACTCATATTTCAACAATTGCCTCAGCATTTGAATACCTCCCGGAAATATGCATCGACGCTCTTGCCCTCGGTCTCGCGGATATCATCCACAGCGCGGTGAGCAAAGATTCGGCCGTCCTTCAGGAACACGGCCTCGTCCAGCACCGGCTCAATGTCCTCGATGAGGTGGGTAGAAATGACAACGGTCGCGTCCTTGCTGTAGTTGGAAATGATGGTGTTCAGGATGTAGTCCCGGGCCGCAGGGTCCACGCCGCCGATGGGCTCATCCAGCAGGTAGAGACGGGCGTGGCGGCTCATGGCCAGCACCAGCTGAACCTTCTCCTTGTTGCCCTTGGAAAGGGTCTTGAGCCGGGCATTGGGGGCGATGTTCAGCCGGGCCAGCATCTCATTGGCCTTGTCGGCGTCAAAGCCGATGTAAGCCTTGGCCTGACTGGGCGTGCCGTAAAAATCCCGGAACATCTCCACCAGCTCCTCCACCCGCATCCAGTCGGGCAGCCAGTCGGCGTCCGGCAGGTAGGAGACCAGCTCCTTGGTCTCCGGGCCGGGGGCCATGCCCGCGATCCGGATGCGGCCTTCCGTGGGCTGCAGCAGACCATTGGCCAGCTTGAGCAGGGTGGTCTTGCCGCTGCCGTTGGGGCCCAGCAGCCCTACGATGCGGCCAAAATCCAGCTCCAGATCGATGCCGTCCAGCGCGGTCTTTTCCTTTCCGTATACTTTTGTCAATTTTTCACAGGTCAGCACCTTACTCATGGGGTTCTACCTCCTCTGTATCCCAGTGCTCCAACAGGGCTGCCGCCTTTTCCGGCGTGTAGCCGATGCTGCGCATCTTCTCCAGAAAATCTGCCGCGATGTCATGGGCGGCGGCAGCCCGCAGTTGTTCGATCAAATTCGTATCCTCCGTGACGTAGCGTCCGCTTGTGCGCTCGGTGCGCACAAGGCCCTCACTTTCCAGCTGGGCCAGAGCCCTCTGCATCGTGTTGGGGTTGACCCCGGCAGCTGCGGCCAGATCCCGCACCGAATCCAGATGGCCCCCCGGCGGGTAGGTGCCCGCCAGAATTCTGGCTTTGAGCCGTTCCACCAGCTGGGCATAGATCGGGCGGCTGGCATCAAACTGTTCACTCATTCTGCTTTGCCCTCCTTATGTGTTGCTGTATTAAGTAGCTAATACAATAATACATATTTTTGCATTTCTGTCAAGAGGAAACCCAAAAATTTTTTCGGACAGCAAAAAGGGACCCCGCAGCCAACCGGCTGTGGGGTCCCTCTGATTTATGGATTACTGCTGCTCCTGCGCGGCGCGCTTGGCTTCCAGCGCCAGAATGGCATCGCGGCGGCTCAGGTTGATGCGGCCCTGCTGGTCGATGTCCGTGACCTTGACCACGATGGCATCGCCCACGGCGACCACATCCTCCACGCGCTCCACACGCTTGGTGTCCAGCTTGGAGATGTGCACCAGACCTTCCTTGCCCGGTGCGATCTCCACAAAGGCACCAAAGTTCATCAGGCGGGTGACCTTGCCCTTGTAGATGGCACCGATCTCGGGATCCTCCACAATGGTCTTGATGGTGAAGATGGCGCGCTTTGCGTCCTCCTGATCCACGGCGGAGACGAACACATGGCCGTCCTCCTGCACATCGATCTTGCAGTTGCAGGTGGCACAGATGTCCTGGATGACCTTGCCGCCCTTACCGATCACGTCCTTGATCTTGTCGGTGGGGATCATCATGCTGAACATCTTGGGAGCCCAGCGGCTCAGCTCCTCACGGGGCTGTGCGATCACGGGCTTGATGATCTCGTCCAGGATGTACAGGCGGCCCTTGCGGCACTTCTCAAAGGCCTCGGCAATGATATCGTAAGTCAGGCCGTCGATCTTGATGTCCATCTGGATGGCAGTGATGCCCTTGCGGGTGCCGCCCACCTTGAAGTCCATATCGCCGTGGAAGTCCTCCACGCCCTGAATGTCCAGCATGGTCATCCAGCGGTCGCCCTCGGTAATCAGGCCGCAGGAGATGCCGGCAACAGGTGCCTTGATGGGCACACCGGCATCCATCAGAGCCAGCGTGGAACCGCAGATGGAAGCCTGAGAGGTGGAGCCGTTGGAGCTCAGAACCTCAGAGACACAGCGGATGGTGTAGGGGAATTCCTCCAGAGAGGGCAGCACGGGAACCAGAGCGCGCTCTGCCAGTGCGCCGTGGCCGATCTCGCGGCGGCCGGGGCTGCGGGGTGCGCGGGCTTCGCCGACAGAATACGGCGGGAAGTTATAGTGATGGATGTAGCGCTTGGTCTGCTCGTCGGTCAGATCGTCCATCAGCTGGTTGTCCTTGGTGCCGCCCAGGGTGCAGGTGGTCAGCACCTGGGTCTGGCCGCGGGTGAACATACCGGAGCCGTGGACCCGGGGCAGGATGCCCACTTCGGCAGCCAGCGGGCGGATCTCGTTGATGCCGCGGCCATCCACGCGCTTGCCCTCATCCAGCAGCCAGCGGCGGACAACGTACTTCTGCATCTTGTAGCTGACAAGGTCGAGATCTGCATCAGACAGGTCGGGGTACTCCTCAGCAATCTTGTCCATGATGGGCAGCAGAGCTGCATCCCGCACATTCTTGTCATCGGTATCCATGGCGGCCTTGAAGTCGTCCAGATACTTGTTCTGGATGGCGTGGAACACGTCCATATCCAGACCCACCACCTGGAAGTCGATCTTCGGCTTGCCGCGCTCAGCAACGATGCCGTTGATAAAGGTGATGATCTTCTTGATCTCAACGTGGGCGGCCTTGATGGCATTGAGCATGGTGTCCTCGTCCACCTCGTTGGCACCGGCCTCGATCATCACGATCTTGTCCATGGTGGCGGCAACGGTCAGGGCCAGGTCGCTCACCTTGCGCTGCTCCTGGGTGGGGTTCAGGACGATCTCGCCGTCCACCAGGCCCACCTGAACACCGCCGATGGGGCCGTTCCAGGGGATTTCAGACACAGCGGTGACCAGAGACGCACCGATCATGCCAGCGATTTCAGGGCTGCAATCGGGGTCCAGGCTCATCACGGTCATGGTGATGCAGACATCATTGCGCATCTCCTTGGGGAACAGCGGGCGCATGGGGCGGTCCACCACGCGGCTGGTCAGGATGGCGCGCTCACCGGGGCGGCCTTCACGGCGCATAAAGCTGCCGGGGATGCGGCCTGCGGCGTAGAGCTTTTCCTCATACTCCACGTTCAGGGGGAAGAAATCCACACCTTCGCGGGGCTTGGGGCTCATCACAACGTTGCACAGCACGCAGGTCTCGCCGTAGCGGATCAGGGCGCTTGCGTTGGACAGGCCGCACATCTTGCCCATCTCGACCTTGAACGGACGGCCAGCCAGCGTGGTCTCGTAGACCTTGAAGTTTTCAAAGGTCTCTTTGCGGGAACCAAATTCAATTGCCATTTGGTTTTGCCTCCTTTGTCCTTTTGCGGTTTATCTTCTTATCTTCCAAAAGGCAGCGGCCAGCGCATCATAGCAATAAAGCCAACGCCCGTGCCTTTTACAGCACAGGCGCTCGATTTACTGCTGCAACGCGCAGCAGCGGCCTGTTGTTCCTCAAAAAAGAGCAAAGGGCAGGCACCACAATGCGGTACCTGCCCTCTGTTTTCTATTACTTACGCAGACCCAGGGTTGCGATCAGAGCACGGTAACGCTCGATGTCCTTCTTCTGGAGGTAGGCCAGCAGATTGCGGCGGCGGCCAACCATCTTCATCAGACCACGGCGGCTGTGGTGATCGTTAGGGTTCTTCTTCAGGTGCTCGTTCAGCTCGTTGATGTGAGCGGTCAGCAGAGCGACCTGAACCTCGGGGGAGCCAGTGTCCTTCTCGGTCAGAGCGACTTTGGCCATAACTTCCTGCTTGTTCATAGTAACAGTACCTCTTTATAAAATTTTATTTGCCGTCGGCACAGAATGCGGGAAAACGGTACTCCCGAATGGGCATACTCCCAGCCCCGTGCCGCGGTAACATGGCTAGTATAACAGAAATCCGTACAAAAAGCAAGAAAAATTTTACTATGCTTTTGCAAAATAGGCCTTGGCGCGCCGGGCTGCATGGTCGATGCAGGCCTTCAGCTCGTCCAGGGTATCAAACTTTTTGCTGGGACTCAGGTAGGCGTAGAACTCCACCACCGGGTCGGTGCCGTAGAGGTCGCCGGAAAAATCCGGGATAAAGGTCTCACAGGTCACCTTGGTCTCGTCCGAATTGACAGTGGGCCGGGTCCCCAGGCCGGTGGCCGAGGGATACCAGGTATCACCGATCCGGGTGCGGGTGATGTAGATGCCATAGCGGGGCATCTGGAAGCCCGCCGGGTAGATCTGGTTGATGGTGGGCACGCCCAGCGTGTGGCCCAGACCCGCCCCGTGCTGCACCGCGAAGCGGATGGCATAGGGCATCCCCAGCATGGCGTTGGCGGCAGGCACATCGCCGCCCTCCAGTGCCGTGCGGATGCGGGTGGAGGACACCGGCTTTTCCTCAAACTGTGCCATAGGCACCACCACGACCTCCACCCCCAGCGGGGCGCAGAGCTCCTTCAGCAGCTCGGGGGTCCCGGCGGCCTTGGCACCAAAGGTAAAGTTTTCGCCGCAGAACAACGCCCTGGCGTGGCAGTCCTGCACGATGCCGTACACGAACTGCTCCGGGGTCATGGCGCGGATCTCCTCAAACTCGGGGCAGAGGTAATACTCCACACCCAGGCTTGCGATAAGGGCATGCTTATCCTCGGTGGAGAGCAGACGGCGGCCCTTCATTTTGCTGTCAGCGGGCAGCTTGAAGGTGAACACCGCCGGGGCAGCGCCGTGGGCCTTTGCCCACTCCACTGCTCCCTCAATGACGGCACGGTGGCCGATGTGGATACCGTCGAAGTAGCCCATGGCAACAGCAGTGCCGCCCTCATGTTCCAGCGCCAGCGGCGACAGAGATGAAACGATTTGCATTGGTCGTCAGTTCCTTTCCACGAACAGCTTTTCCACCTTGAGCACACCGTTCACCACATTGGCAAGACCCAGAAACTGCCCTCCGGCGTTCCGCACGCGGTAGCGGCCGTCGGCAGCGGGATAGCGGCTGGTGGGGCACCCGTTGTAGAGGTGCTGCTCCACCCGCTCGTCCGCCACCAGCAGCGGCAGGCTGGCGAACACGCTTTCCACCGGCAGCATCAGAGCCTGCAGGGCCTCCGGCCCCGCGTCCTTTGCCGCCTGGATCTCTTCCAGCGTGTGGGCATCGGCTTCTGAATACACCCCGGCGGCCACGCGGCGCAGGGCACTCATGGTGCCCTTCTGGCCCATGGCTTCGGCAATCTCCTCCAGCAGCACCCGGATATAGGTGCCCTTGGAGCACTTTACGGTCAGGGCATACTCGTTTTCCGCAGGGCTGCCCTCGTACCGGATGTCCAGGATCTCGATCGGCCGGGCCTTGCGCTCCACAGTTTTGCCCTCCCGGGCCAGCTTATAGAGCGGCTGACCGTTGATCTTGACCGCCGAGTACATGGGCGGGGTCTGCATCCGGGGGCCGAGGAACTGCGGCAGAACGGCCAGCAGCTCCTGCTCCCCTGCCGTTACCGGGGCGTTCTCCAGCACAGTGCCGGTCACATCCCCGGTATCGGTGCGCTGGCCCAGCCTGAGGACAGCGCGGTAGGCCTTGGTGTGGTCCAGCTGCAGATCAACTGCCTTGCTGGCCCCGCCGCAGAACACCGGCAGAACACCGGTCGCCATGGGGTCCAGCGTACCGCTGTGGCCCAGTTTCCGGGTGCCCAGAATGCCCCGCAGCTTGGCAATGACATCAAAGCTGGTCCAATCGGTGGGCTTATCAACAATGAGGATCCCCTGCATCATGCTTCCTCCTGCGGTGCATCAAGAACAGCTTCCACCTCAGAGAGGATCGCGCTCTTGGCGTTGTCAAGGTTGCCCAGCAGCTCACAGCCCGCCGCACGGGTGTGGCCGCCGCCGCCCAGACGGCGGGCAATGGCACAGGCATCCACGCCCTTGGCGGTGCGCACGCTGATGCGATAGCTGCCGCCGGGCTGCTGGCGCAGGGTCAGGCCGACCTTCACGCCCTCAATGCTGATGGGCAGGCTGGTCAGCTCTTCCAGATCCGCAGGGTCTACCCTGCTCTGCTCGATCTCATCCCGGGTCAGGTAGATGAGGGCGCAGCGGCCATCCAGATGATATTCCAGATGGTTGCGGGCGATCCGCTCGGCTTCCATCCGCTCCCGGGACTTGGTGTCAAACAGCAGGGTGTTCAGCTCCTCCACATGGGCACCGGCCTCCATCAGCTTGGCAGCAGTGATGTGGGTGCTGGCCTTGGTGGAAGAGAACTTGAAGCAGCCGGTATCCGTGGACAGGCCGGTATACAGGCAATCGGCAATGTGGGGGGTGATCTCCACATGCATGGCACAGATCACCTCATACAGCAGCTCTGCCGCAGCGGCGGCGCTTCCGTCCAGCAGCGTGAACTCGGCGTAGCCGCTGTTGCCTGCATGGTGGTCGATGCACAGGTCCACATGGCGCGTGTACTGGGGAACGCCGTTGCCCTCGCCAAACAGCTGGACGCTGGCAACATCCACAGCCACCACGATCTGCGGCTCAAATTCGCCCTTGAACAGGCGGGGGTTGGTAAATGCGTACCGGCCGGGGATGGGGTCGGCGCAGAGCACGGCTGCGTGTTTTTCCAGTGCAAGCAGCGCATAGTAGAGCGCGCTGCCGCAGCCGACCGTATCACCATCCGGGTTTTTGTGGCACAGAATCAAGATGTTATCCGCAGCAAGCAGCTTTTCTGCCATCTGCTGTACATTCAGCTGTTCTGTCATCCCATGTTCCATCCTTTCCGCAAGGCTGATTATTCCTCGGTCTCTTCCGGCTGGCTGGTTTCCTCAGCGTCACCGTTCACGTTCAGCGTGCGGAGCAGCTCATTGATGTGGGCTGCGTAGGCGGCACCGTCGTCCTCCACAAAGATGAAGCGCGGAGCTTTCCGGATGTGCATCTTCTTGCTGACCTCGGTGCGCACATGGCCTGCGGCACGGTTCAGTGCCTCGATGGCGGGCTTGGGGCCGTCCTCGCGGCCCATCACGCTCACATAGACCTTTGCAACATCCAGGTCAGGTGTCACATCCAGACGGGTGACGGTCAGCAGACCGCCCTCCAGGCGGGGGTCCTTCAGCCGTCCGATGATGGCAATGACCTCACGCTTCATATCCTGGGCAAGACGACCCATATTTTTCTGAGACATAGCTTCTCCTCTAAAACAAAACCCCTCAGTCTCGCTTGCGCTCGACAGCTCCCCTAATGGGGGTGCCTTTGGCATAAAGATGAGGCTTCACCCGGCTGCCAAGGCCTCCCCTACTAGGGGAGGTGGCATTGCGAAGCAATGACGGAGAGGTTTAATCCGTTCCTTAGTCCCGATATTCTTCCATCTTGAAGGCCTCGTATACGTCGCCTTCCTTGACATCGGCAAACTTTGCCAGCGTAACGCCGCACTCGTAGCCCTCAGCCACTTCCTTGGCATCATCCTTGAAGCGCTTCAGAGATGCGATCTCGTCCTCCGTGATGACGATGCCGTCACGGACAACGCGCACCTTGCTGTCGCGGGTGATCTTGCCGCTGGTCACGCGGCAGCCTGCAACGGTGCCCACGTTGCTGATCTTGTAGACCTGACGGACCTGCAGCTCACCCAGAGCGACCTCGCGGAACTTGGGAGCCAGCATGCCCTTCATAGCATCGGTGACATCGTTGATGGCATCGTAGATGACGCGGTACATCCGCATCTCGACCTTGGTGGCAGCGGCTTCTTCCTTGGCCACGTTGTCGGGGCGGACATTGAAGCCGATGATGATGGCATTGGAGGCATCGGCCAGGTCAACGTCGGACTTGCTGATGGCACCGACACCGGCGTGGATGACGCGGACGCGCACCTCATCATTGGAGATCTTCTCCAGGCTCTGCTTGACGGCCTCGGCGGAGCCCTGCACATCAGCCTTGACGACAATGGCCAGCTCCTTCATATCGTTCTGTGCCATCTGGCTGAACAGGTTATCCAGAGTGACCTTCTGGAAGGAGGAGAACTGCTTCTCCTTGGCAGCGGCAATGCGCTGCTCTGCCAGCTCACGGGCCAGACGCTCGTCGGCAACGGCCTCGAACAGGTCGCCTGCCTCGGGCACAGCGGTCAGGCCGGTGATCTCCACGGGGGTGGAGGGGCCTGCATCGTTCAGCAGCATGCCCTTGTCGCTGCGCATGGTACGCACACGGCCCACAGCGGTACCGGCAATGATGACATCACCGGCATGCAGGGTGCCGTTCTGCACCAGAATGGTGGCGATGGGGCCCTGGCCCTTGTCCAGACGAGCCTCAACAACAGCACCCTTGGCGCGGCGGTTGGGGTTGGCCTTGAGCTCCATGACCTCGGCCTCCAGCGCGATCCGCTCCAGCAGGTCGTTGATGCCCATGCCGGTCAGTGCGGAAACGGGGATGCAGGCCACATCGCCGCCCCAGTCCTCGGTGATGATGCCGTACTTGGTCAGGCCTTCCATCACGCGCTCGGGGTTTGCAGTGGGCTTATCCATCTTGTTCATGGCCACGATGATCTTGACATTGGCAGCCTTGGCGTGGTTGATGGACTCCACGGTCTGGGGCATGATGCCGTCATCGGCGGCAACGACCAGAACAGCGATATCGGTCATGTTGGCACCGCGGGCACGCATGGAGGTGAATGCCTCGTGGCCCGGCGTATCCAGGAAGGTGATCAGGCTGTCGTTGATCTTGACCTGATATGCACCAATGGCCTGGGTGATGCCGCCAGCCTCGCCTGCGGTGACATTGGTCTTGCGGATGGCATCCAGGATACTGGTCTTACCGTGGTCAACGTGGCCCATGACACAGACAACGGGAGGACGCTCCACCAGATCCTCGGCGGAATCCTCCTCCTGGGTGAACAGGCGCTCCTCGATGGTCACATGCACCTCGTGCTCGACCTTTGCGTGGAACTCCTCAGCCAGCAGAGATGCGGTATCGAAATCGATCACATCGTTGATGGCGTGCATCTCGCCCATCTGCATGAACTTGGCAATGACCTTGCCGGCCTGCTGCTTCAGGCGGGCAGCCAGCTCGCCGACAGTGATCTCATCGGGGATCATCACCTTCAGCTGTGCGTTGCGGGCCTTTTCCAGCTGGATGCGCTGCAGGCGCTCGAACTCGGTCTCGCGCTTGCCCTTCTGGAACTGCTGGCGCTGGCGCTGGCCGCGCTGGGTGAACTTCTGCTTGTTGCCCTGCGGGGTGGGCTTGCGGCGGTTCTCGGTGTTCTTGGTGGAAGCCAGATCGTCGTAGCGGGCATCAAAGCGGTCCACGTTCACATCCACAGTGCGGGTATCGACCGTCACCTGGCTGTCCTCGCGGCGGACAGAGACGGACTGAGCGGGGGCAGCAGAGGCCTTGGCACCGGTCTCGCGGGCCAGCTCGCTCAGGGAGACAGTCTTCTCCTCGCGCTTCTTGTGCTGCTCGTTCTTCTTCTCGCCGTGCTTATTGTTGTTATTGTTTGCCTTGGGCTGCTCTGCCTTTGCGGCAGGGGCAGCGGGCTTTGCCTCGGGCTTCTTCTCAGCAGCCTTGGGCTCTGCCTTTTTCTCCGCAGGCTTCTCGGCCTTTTTCTCCGCCTTCTTTTCAGGCTGGGCAGGCTGCTTTGCGCTGTTCAGATACTCGTCCAGGCTGGCAACGCTGTTGTCCTTGCTGAATTTCTCCAGCAGGTAGTTCAGCTCGTTCTCCTCCAGGGTGGAGCTGTTCTTCTTGCCGGTGCTGCCCATGGCAGCCAGCTCATCCAGGACCTTCTTTGCAGAAACATTCAGATCCTTTGCAAAATCGCTCACTTTATATTTTACGGTCATTCGCTCATATCCTCCTCATTTTTGATTGCCCCGCAGTCCGAAAGACGGTCAAAGCAGAGCTTTGCGAGGTTGCGGTCAGTCACCGCGTAAACAGCCACAGGCTTGCGGCTGATATCGGCCAGGCGGTCCTGGGTCAGCGGCATGGAGATCACGTCCACCAGGTCGCCCACAGCGTAGTTCAGGCGCTGCACGGTCTTGGCGCTGGCATCGGACGCGACCATTACCAGCCATGCCTTGCTCTTGACGCAGGCATCTTCCACGGCATCAAAGCCCATGGTCAGCGCGCCTGCCTTGCGGCAGAGGCTCAGCGCCTGGAACAGCGCTTCTTCCGGGGCCATTTTGGGCTTTTCGGGGGTATTGTTATGCTTCGCCATTCGGCTGGGCCTCCTTTTCCACGTCGGCCAGCTGTGCGGCCAGCGCATCGTAAACCTCGGCGGGAACCGGCTGCTCAAAGCAGCGCTCCAGCGCCTTTTTCTTTTTGGCCTTTGCCAGACAGGCCGGGTCCGGGCAGAGGTAAGCGCCGCGGCCCGGCTTCTTGCCCACGGGGTCGATGCTGATCTCGCCGCTGGGGGCGCGCACCACCCGCACCAGTTCCTTTTTGGGGCGGCTGGTCATGCAGCCGATGCACTGGCGGGCAGGGATCTTTTTTTGTGCCATCCGGTTTCCCTCCTTCAGGTGCGGTCACAGCCGCTCTTACTCAGCGTCCTCGGTCTTGGGCTCGGCAGCCTTGGGCTCCTCGTCCTCGCCGTAGTAGCCGCTCTCGGGGCGGATGTCGATGTTGTAGCCGGTCAGGCGGGCGCACAGGCGGGCGTTCTGGCCCTTGTTGCCAATGGCCAGGCTCAGCTGCTGGTCGGGCACGGTGACGCGGCAGGAGCGGGTCTCGCCGGGCAGCAGCTCGACCTTGAGCACCTTGGCGGGGCTCAGGGCAGCGGAGATGAACTCGGAGACATCCTCGCTCCACTTGACGATATCGATCTTCTCACCGCCCAGCTTCTCGACCACAGCGGCCACACGGTCGCCGTGGGGGCCGATGCAGGCAGAAACGGGGTTGACGTTGGCATCCTTGCTCCAGACAGCCATCTTGGTGCGGGCACCGGCCTCGCGGCTGATGGCCTTGACCTCAACGGTGCCGTCATAGATCTCGGGCACTTCCAGCTCGAACAGGCGCTTGACCAGGCCCGGGTGGGTGCGGCTGATCATCACGCGGGCACCGCGCTCGCCGCTGACCACGTCCACAACGTAGACCTGCAGGGTCTGGCCCTCGGTGTAGGTCTCGCCGGGCACCTGCTCGTTGCGGGGCAGGATGGCCTCGCCGCCCTTGCCCAGGTCCAGGGCCACGATGCCCTTCTCGTTGTCCACGCGGGTAACGGTAGCCTGGATGATATCATGGGCGCGGGACTGGATCTCGCTCAGCTGCTGGCTGCGCTCGGCTTCCCGGATGCCCTGACGGATGACATGCTTTGCGGTCTGGGCAGCAATGCGGCCGAAGTCCTTGGTCTTGAGGGGGGTGACAACGCGGTCGCCGACCTCATAGCTCTTGCGGATCTTCTGAGCCTCGGTGATGCCGATCTCGGCGTGCTCATCGTACCAGTCCTCATCGGCGACAACGTTCTGCACCAGAGCGACGTTGAACTTGCCGCTGTCGGGGTCGATCTCCACCAGAACGTTGTCGTCCTCGACCTCATAGTTCTTCTTGACAGCGATCACGATAGCAGCCTTGATCTTCTCGATCAGGTACTCTGCGGTGATGCCGCGCTCATGCTCCAACATGGAGAGAGCTTCAAAAAATTCATTGTTCGCTGCAGCCATTTTTCGGGTTCCTCCTAAATATCATTCTTTCTCTTTTAATCAAACAGGTCCTCGTCGTCACACAGGCGCACTGTGCTGACGGCGGAAAGCTCGAACTGCATGGGGCCGGCCGGGCCTTCGAGCGTGATGGTATTGCCTTCGCGGGAAGTCAGGAGGCCGGAAAACTCCTTAACACCGTTCTCGTTGGCCCGGTACAGCCTGACGCTGATCTTCTGGCCCCGAACGGCTTCGTAGTGCTCCGGGCGGGTCAGCTTGCGGCCCAGGCCGGGGCTGCCGACTTCCAGATAATAGCTCTGTTCAATGGGGTCCGCCTCATCCAGGATGGGGTCCAGCGCATGGGAGACATCGGCACAGGTGTCGGTGTCCATGGTAGTGCCGTCCGTTTTGTCGATGAGGACACGGAGATACCAGTCCGGACCTTCCTTTTCAAAGACCACGTCCCACAGGCGCAGGCCCATGCCCTCCACAGTGGGGCGGACAAGCGCTTCGACTCTCTGGGCGGTATTTCCGCCAGACTGCTTCGCCATAAAAACCTCCAAACAAACAAGAAACGCGGACCTTGCGGCCCACGTTTCAGTAAAAGTTATATCGTACTATTAGAATATAGCATACTTCCGGTAATTATGCAAGGGGTTTCGTGAAATTTTGCCTTATCCTTTGCCGTACCACAGCACTTCAAGAATCAAAACCTTCTCACAATCTTCTTATGCATCATAGGTTTCCACTTCTGTTTTTGTATCTCCACACTTGGTACAGACATAATAATAAGTCACCTTGATAAAATCTCTTCCAATCGGCATATTCCGGAATTCCTCCCGGACAACCTTATCAAGATCATAATTATGCTTGCAGGTATCAGGTATAATCGGTTCCGGGGATACATCACATGCTTTTTGTTCTGCCGCTTCAATCAAACGGAACATTTCGCTCGACTGCTGCGCCACATGCTGATTTACATACGCTTCCACTTGCGTAAAATCATAGCTGGAAGTTCTTGAAGTTTCAACAAGTTCTTCTGCCTTTTCTTTTCCCAGAACCAGCTCCAGCATACTGTCAATCCGTTTCTGGGTCTCTGTTTCAAAATATTGATCGATTCTGGAGGTGTCAAACGCCGCAAAAGCCGTTGCACCAACAGATATAACCAGTAAAAGGCTTAATAGCACCGCTGTCAATCGTTTCATAGTTTGCATCTCCTTTCTCTTACCCATATTAATATCACTTATACGTGGTCACAATATATTCTGCACCGCAATTTGTGCAGACATAATACTCCGTAGTAACCGTATATGTTCTACCCGTCTTCGGGTCCGTTTCCGATACACTTGTAGCATACTTAAAGCTATACAAATGGCTGCATACATCCGGTATAATCGGTTCCGGAGATAAATCATGCGGAGCGATATTTCCTTCTGCAAAAGAAATCACGCCCATCGTACATACCATAGCCAAGGTCAATAGGAACATCATCAAACGCTTCATAGCATTTCCATCCTTTCATCTTGTCTTGTGGTTCGGTCAAAGTGCACTTTTTATAGTAAAAGTATAACATCCCCTTTTTTTGATGTCAATATTTTTCTTTCATGTGAAATATCTTTTGTGCATTCATACAATTATCGAGTTTCTAGTCGTTCTAAATAAGCAAAAATCCTTACAGACTAATCACAGACTGTAAGGATTTAACGAATTATTTATATTGAACGATTACAGCACCCAGACACCGTTCCGGAACAGTTCCACCACACGGCCGTCACGGCACTTGCCGGTGATGTGGCTGTCCTCTGCACCGATCATCACATCCTCATGGATGGTGGACTGGTTCATGCCGCGTTCTTCCAGCTGCTCCTTGGTCAGGCCGGTGCCGCCCTCGGTGGTGCCGGGGTAGCTGGCACCAAAGGCGATGTGGCAGGCAGCGTTCTCATCGAACAGGGTGCTGTAGAACAGCGCGCCGCTGCGGTTGATAGGGCTGGATGCGGGCACCAGTGCCACCTCACCGATATGGCGGGCACCCTCATCGGTATCCAGCAGTCGGCCCAGCAGGTCAGCGCCCTCCTCGGCTCCATGCTCAACGACTTTGCCATCCTTGAAGGTAACATGGAATCCCTTGATGAGCTGGCCATTGAACACATAGGGCTTGGTGCCGTAGACGATGCCGTCCACCTTATCCTTGTGGGGAGCAGTGAACACTTCCTCGGTGGGGATGTTGGGCAGGAAGAACACGCCCTTCTCGCTCTTGCTGCCAGCGCTCTCCCAGCTGGCCTTCTCGGCCAGACCCACGGTCAGGTCAGTGCCGTTGGCGCTCTCGAAGTGGACGCTTTCCAGATCAAGAGCATTCATCTTCTCGCCCAGACTGGTCAGACGGTCCAGATGTGCCTTCCACTCATTGACGGGGTCACCGCCGGTCACGCGGCAGACATCAAAGATGAGCTGCCACAGCTTCTCGATGGCGGCATCCGGTTCCAGCTCGGGGAACATCTTCTTTGCCCAGGGGGCGCTGGGCATGGCGGCAATGGACCACTGCACCCTGTCGTTCATGGTGTACTCCCGCCAGGGAGCCATAAATTTCCGGTTGGCGGCGTTCACACGGCTGATCTTGGCACCATCCAGACCGGCATAGACCTCGGGGTCATCCGCAATGAGGTGCAGCACGCAGACACTGCCCTCGCTCTCTGCGTAGTCGAGGTAGCGGCGCAGCTGGTAGGGCTTGCTGTCGGTCAGGGCCTCCTCGCTGCCCAGCTCCATCCGGGTGCGGGATACAGCATTGTCGCTCCAGTCCACCTGAACATCACGGGCACCGGCCTCAAAGCCGCTGCGCACACACAGGCGGGCCAGCGGGGCGGCCTCCAGCGGGCAGCGGATGATCATGGTCTGGCCCGGCTGAGGGTTCACGCCCACCCGAACGATAAAGTCAGCGTATTTTTTGAGCAGTTCATCAAAGTTTTTCACAAAAGGTTCCTTTCTGCCGCAAGAAACGGCATGGTTGTTTTGCCCTAAGTATACCCTCTTTTTTCAATTCTGTCCATCGGATAAAAGAAAACAAACGCTTCCGGCGTTGAAAAACGGGGAAACGTCTGCTATACTAACCTTGGGAGTGCTGTCCACATACGGTAAGCGGTCTAACCTTTCCGGCCCAAGCGTCGGGGAGGCGAATATTTTTGTCGTGCCCCTGACGCTCTGCTGCGAAAGGGGTGATGCTCTATGACGCTATTGGAAACTTTAGCCCTGCTGACGTTGCTTGCAACCGTCGGCTTTGGCGTGTTCGATATCGCATGGAAAATCTTCACACACAAAAAATGACCGCCCTCAGCGTCCAAACCTGAGCGGTCATTCTTTGTGAATAACTTGCCGGGAAGGTACTGACCGTTTGCCGGACAGCACTCTCTTTATCTATAATATACCACAGCCCCGCCGAAATTGCAACGGCGGGGCTGTTTTTATTTGGATCAGAACTCGATCTTGCTCTCGATATAGCTCTTGAGCTCGGAGATGGGCATACGCACCTGCTCCATGGTATCACGGTCGCGGACGGTGACGCAGTTGTCAGCCGCGATGCCCTTGGCCTCGTCACCCACGGTGTCGAAGTCCACGGTGATGCAGTAGGGAGTGCCGATCTCATCCTCGCGGCGGTAACGCTTGCCGATGGAACCGGTATCATCGTAGTCCACCATGAAGTACTTGCTCAGCTCATTGCGGATCTCCATGGCCTTGTCGCCCAGCTTCTTGCTCAGGGGCAGCACAGCGCACTTGTAGGGAGCCAGAGCCGGATGCAGGTGCAGGACGGTGCGGACATCTTCCTTGCCCTTGGCATCGACCAGATGCTCCTCATCGTAAGCCTCACACAGGAAGGCCAGCGCCACACGGTCGCAGCCCAGAGAGGGCTCGATCACGTAGGGGATGTAGTGCTCGTTGGTCTCGCTGTCGAAGTACTCCAGGCTCTTGCCGGAGGCCTCCTGATGGCGGGTCAGGTCGTAGTTGGTGCGGTCTGCAATGCCCCACAGCTCGCCCCAGTCGGTGAACGGGAAGGCATACTCGATATCGGTGGTGGCACGGCTGTAGAAGGCCAGCTCTGCGGGCTCGTGGTCGCGCAGGCGCAGGTGCTCCTTCTTGATGCCCAGGCTCAGCAGCCAGTTCTCGCAGTAGTTCTTCCAGTAAGCGAACCACTCCAGATCGGTGCCGGGCTTGCAGAAGAACTCGCACTCCATCTGCTCGAACTCACGGGTGCGGAAGGTAAAGTTGCCCGGGGTGATCTCGTTGCGGAAAGCCTTGCCCACCTGGCAGACACCGAAGGGCAGCTTGCGGCGGGTGGTGCGCTGGATGTTGGCAAAGTTGACGAAAATGCCCTGTGCGGTCTCGGGGCGCAGGTAGCAGGTAGAAGAGCTGTCCTCGGTAACACCGATGGCAGTCTTGAACATCAGGTTGAACTTGCGGATGGGGGTAAAGTCATGCTTGCCGCAGACAGGGCAGACGATGTCCTCGTGGTCGGCGATGAACTGATCCATCTCATCAAAGCTCATGGCATCCACATTGACCTCGGGATGCTCCTCACCGATCAGCTTATCGGCACGGTGGCGGGCCTTGCAGGCACGGCAGTCCAGCAGGGGGTCAGAAAAGCTGGAAACGTGGCCGGTGGTCACCCAGGTCTGGGGGTTCATAATGATGGCGGCATCCAGGCCCACATTGTAGGGGCTCTCCTGGACAAACTTCTTCAGCCATGCTTTCTTGACGTTGTTCTTGAACTCAACGCCCAGGGGGCCGTAGTCCCAGCTGTTGGCAAGACCGCCATAGATCTCAGAACCGGGGAACACGTAACCACGGTTCTTGCAGAGATTGACGATCATATCAAGGGTCTTTTCGCTCTGTTCCATTGTAATAACATCCTTTCCGTCCGCGGCTGGCTTGCCGTGTCGTGTGTGTTGTTTCGGGCAGCTTTCCCCACTGCCGCGTATCTCTACTTTATCATGTTTTCTTATATTTGTAAAGCAAAAGGCCGCTGCATTTCTGCAACGGCCCTTTCTTTCTGAGAAACAGGCGGGTTGACGTTTCCCTCATCTCCTAACACCGGGCGACGGCTGCCTGTTCCGTCCTCTGTTTCTCTTTGCAAGTTTTACTTATGATACTTCATACCGGCATTGATGGTACAGGCCCGGTAGATCTGTTCGGTCAGCACCAGGCGGGCCAGCTGATGTGGCATGGTGATGCGGCCCATACTGAATCTGAGGGCTGCGGCTTTTTTCACCTCATCGGACAGGCCATGGGAGGAGCCGATGACGAACGCCACATCCCCTGCCCCGCTGTTTGCGCGGTCGGCCAGGAACTGCGCCAGCTCATCGGAGGAGATCTGCCTGCCCTCAATGCACATGGCAACGATGGCAGCACCCTTGCGCACATTGGAGAGGATGGCTTTTCCTTCCTTCTCCAGTGCTTTTTTCACCACAGCATCGGAGGCATTTTTCTCCTCGATCTTTTCCTCCGGCAGCTCGATGATCCGGAATGCCGCAAAGGCAGCCAGACGCTTCTGGTACTCTGCCACGCCCTCGGCAAAATATTTTGCGTTCATTTTACCAATACAAATCAGGTCAATATTCTGCATTACAGCTTCCTCTTTTCAGGATAAACGATTTAAAATTGTCTCCGCTACTGCTTGAACTCCCTCAGTCACGGCTTACGCCGTGCCAGCTCCCTCGGAGAGGGAGCCTCTGGCGAAACCGGATACTTTGCAATTCAAGCAAAAGCTTTCCCGCCATGCCAAAGGCCCCATCCTAGAGGGGGCTGTCGAGCGAATGCGAGACTGGGGGAGTTTTTTACAGCATTGTCAGCTGCTCCCCCTCGTCCTCGGCGCGGATGAGTGCGCCGGTGGCGGGCAGGCTGCGGACACGGTAGCGGTGGGGGTTGGCAAGCTCCAGCGTTTCCGCCGGGACGACAGATGCAATGGTCTGGTTCTTTTTCAGGGTCACAACAGCAACACCCTGGCTGTCGCGGGTGGTCTTGGCAGCGATCTGCGCCGTGTTGACCAGCAGCATCCGGCCAGCGCTGGTGCGGATGGCCAGCTCCGTGTCCTCGGGCAGGAAGAGCAGCTTTGCCAGCGGCTCCTTGTCGGAATAGGCCTTGAGCAGCTTGCGGCGGTTCTGCTTGGTGGCGTAAGAGGCCAGCGGGATCTTTGCGCACTTGCCGCCCGCAAAGAAGAAGAGGACATAACCGCTGTAATCGCCCGTGATGACCATGGCGAGGATGTTCTCACCCTCATCCATTCCCAGACGGCCCGGCAGGTAGATGCCCATCTGGGCCACCTTGCCGTCCTCCAGCTCGTTCAGGCGCACCTTGTATACCTGCTGTTTGTCGGTAAAGAAGAGGGCCTCCACGTTGTTCCGCGTCTCCACCTGATGGATGATCTCATCGCCCTCTTTCAGCTTGTGGGCACCGGCGGTGCGCAGGCTCTGGGGCGGGATCTTTTTCAGGTAGCCCTCACGGGTAAAGAACACGGTAACAGGATAATCCGGGATGGATTCCTCTTCGGCACCGCTCTCCTCCTCGGGCAGATCATACAGGATCTCGCTGCGGCGGGGCTGGGCGTACTTTTTGGCCACATCGTTCAGCTCATTGATGATGATGCGGCGGATGCGGGCAGGCTTTGCCAGAACATCGTTCAGGTCGGCAATGTCCTTTTCCAGCTGTTCGATCTCACCCGTCCGCTTGAGGATATACTCCCGGTTCAGGTGACGCAGCTTGATCTCAGCCACATAGTCGGCCTGCACCTCGTCGATGCCAAAGCCGATCATCAGGTTGGGCACCACCTCGGTCTCCTCCTCAGTGGTGCGGATGATATGGATGGCCTTATCGATATCCAGCAGGATGGCGGCAAGGCCCTTGAGCAGGTGGAGCCGCTTTTCCTTGCCGTGGAGATCGTAGTAGGTGCGGCGGCGGACACACTCCATCCGGAAAGCGGTCCACTCCTGCAGAATCTCCCGCACGCCCATGACCCGGGGCTGACCGGACACCAGCACGTTGAAGTTGCAGCTGAAGCTGTCTTCCAGCGGGGTGGTCTTGTAGAGCTTGGCCATCAGCTTTTCCGGGTCCACGCCGCGCTTGAGGTCAAGGGTCAGCTTGAGGCCGTTCAGGTCGGTCTCATCCCGCATATCGCTGATCTCTTTGATCTTGCCCGTCTTGACCAGTTCGGCGATCTTGTCCATGATGGCTTCCACAGTGGTGGTGGGCGGGATCTGCGTGATCTCCAACATATTCTCGCCGGGCACCACATTGTACCGGGCACGCACCTTGATGCTGCCCCGGCCATTCTCATAGACCTCCCGCATCTGGGCCTCATCGTACAGGATCTGGCCGCCGCCCACGAAATCCGGGGCGGGCATGGTGGTGGAGATATCGTGTTTGGGATCCTTCATCAGGGCCACGGTGGTGGCGCACAGCTCTGCCAGATTGAAGGAGCAGATGTTGCAGGCCATGCCGACTGCAATGCCCAGGGTATTGTTGGCCAGAATGGTGGGGAAGGTCACGGGCAGCAGGGTCGGCTCGGTGGTGGTGCCGTCGTAGTTGGGCACAAAGTCCACGGTCTCCTTATCGATATCCCGGAACAGTTCCTCGCAGACACCCTCGAGCTTGGCCTCGGTATAACGGGCAGCGGCGCAGGACATATCCCGGCTGTACGCCTTGCCAAAGTTGCCCTTGCTGTCCACAAAGGGCACCAGCAGGCTCTCGTTGCCCCGGCCCATGCGCACCATGGTATCGTAGATGGCGGCATCACCGTGGGGGTTCAGGTGCATGGTGCTGCCCACGATGTTGGCCGACTTGGTGCGGGCACCCTTCAGCAGGCCCATCCCGTACATGGTGTACAGCAGCTTGCGGTGGGCGGGCTTGAAGCCATCGATCTCGGGCAGGGCGCGGGAGACGATGACGCTCATTGCGTAGGGCATATAGTTGGTCTCCAGCGTGCTGGTGATGGGATCTTCCAGCACACTGCCCGCGTTCAGGATCTCAACGCCGTCGCCCAGCTGCGGGCGGACAGGCTTGGTCGTTTTTTTGGTTGTTCGTTTTGCCATTTTTGCTCCTCTATATCAGCATCTATATCCCGGATCCAACCCCTCAGTCTCGCATACGCTCGACAGCCCCCCCTAATAGTGGGGCCCTTGGCATAGAGGGGAACTCGCAGGGCGTTCCGCAACGCCAGGGTCTCCCCTACTAGGGGAGGTGGCAATGCAAAGCATTGACGGAGGGGTTTATCTCGTCAGCTCACATCCAGATCATCCAGATATTCCGCGCCGTGCTGTGCAATATGTTCTTTGCGTCCGGCAAGGTTATCTCCCAGCAGCAGGTCAAACACCCGGGCCGTTTCCTCCACGTCCGTGGGCAGCACCTTGATCAGGCGGCGGCTCTCGGGGTTCATGGTGGTCAGCCACATCATCTCGGGGTCGTTTTCGCCCAGACCTTTGGAGCGCTGGATGGTATACTTTTTGTCGCCGATCTCCTTCAGGAAAGCTGCCTTTTCCGGCTCGGTGTAGGCAAAATAGGTGCGATCCTTTGTGGTGATCTCATACAGCGGCGATTCCGCGATATAGACATAGCCCTCGTTGATCAGAGTGGGGGTCAGCCGGTAGAGCATGGTCAGCACCAGCGTGCGGATCTGGTAGCCGTCCACGTCAGCATCGGTACAGATGACGATCTTGTTGTAGCGCAGGTTATCGATGTTGAAGGTGGCAAGCTCCTTGTTGTGCTTGCCGCCCAGCTCCACGCCGCAGCCCATGACCTTGATAAGGTCCACGATGACATCGGACTTGAAGATGCGGGCGTAATCGGCCTTCAGGCAGTTCAGGATCTTGCCGCGGATGGGCATGATGGCCTGATATTCACTGTCGCGGCTCTGCTTGACCGCGCCCATAGCGGAATCGCCCTCCACGATGTAGAGCTCCCGGCGGGAAGCATCCTTGGTGCGGCAGTCCACGAACTTCTGCACCCGGTTGGCCAGATCGATCTGGGTGGAGAGCGTCTTTTTGATGCTCTGTCGGGTCTTTTCGGCGTGCTCGCGGCTCTGCTTGTTCACCAGCACCTGCTGGCAGATCTTCTGGGCCTCCTCCGGCTTTTCAAGGAAGTAGACCTCCAGGTAATGCTTGAGGAAATCAGTCATGGCCTGCGAGACGAACTTGTTCGTGATGGCCTTTTTGGTCTGGTTTTCGTAGCTGGTACGGGTGGAGAAGCTGGACGAGACGTAGACCAGGCAGTCCTGCACATCCTGGAAGCTGATGGCACTCTCGCCCTTCTTATAGAGGTTCTTGTCCTTCAGGTATTTGTTGATCTGGTAGACAAACGCCGTGCGGACGGCGTGCTCGGGGCTGCCGCCGTGCTCCAGCCAGGAGGAGTTGTGATAGTATTCCAGCAGCTGCACCTTATTGGAGAAGCAGAAGGCAGCGCTCATCCGCACCTTATAATCCGGCTGATCCTCACGGTCACGGCCGGAGGCCTCGCTTTCGCAGCTGAACACCGGGGTCAGGGTGTCCTCTCCTGCCACCTCCTGCACATAGTCGGCGATGCCGTTCTGGTAGCACCAGCTCTCCTTCCAGGGCTTGCCGGTGGCGGGGTCCTTTTCCTTTTCGTCCGTAAAGTTCAGGGTCAGGCCCGCGTTGACCACGGCCTGACGGCGCAGCACATCCTTATAGTAGCTGCCGGGCACGTCAATGTCCGTAAACACCTCATCGTCGGGCTTCCAGTGGATGATGCTGCCGGTACGGCGGCCCTTGTATGGTTCCTTCTGCAGGCCGCCCACATTCTCACCCCTTTTGAAGTCGAGGTGGTAATGAAAGCCGTCGCGATAGATATCGGCGGTCATCCAGGCAGAAGCGTACTGGGTGGCGCACAGGCCCAGACCATTCAGGCCCAGGCTGAACTCGTAGTTGTCCTCGCCCTCACCGTATTTGCCGCCCGCGTACATCTCACAGAACAGCAGCTCCCAGTTGTAGCGGCCCTCGCCGTTGTTCCAGTCCACGGGCATACCGCGGCCAAAGTCCTCCACGATCACGCTGCCGTCCTTGCAGCGGGTCACATTGATGGTATCGCCGTGGCCATCGCGGGCTTCATCAATGGAGTTGGAGACGATCTCAAAAATAGAGTGGGCGCAGCCTTCCACGCCGTCTGAGCCAAAGATAACGGCCGGGCGCTTGCGCACACGGTCGGCACCCTTCAGCGAAGTAATGCTTTCGTTGCCATATTCCTGTTTTCTTGCCATGCTGTCCTCCAGGCCTGTTCTCTTGTAATGAGCAGGTCGTCAAATCAAAACGCCTTTGCTCTTTCCCTTATAATAAGTATAAGCGATGTGTAAAGAGCAAAAGCGTCGGTGTTCTTTTCTTTTATTAAACCATAGGTTGTATTACTTGTCAATTTCTTCGGGCAGATTTCTTGTCCTCCTGATCCGGCAGAAAAAAGCCCAGAAAGTCATTCTTATTTTGCGCGTTGAAACGCATAAAACGAAAAAAGTTTCAGTTTTTTTCAAAAATTTTGAATTTACCCCTTTACAAAATCAAAATTTCAGGTATAATAATCATCGTCCGGTGCGCCTCTGTAGCTCAGTCGGTAGAGCAGGGGACTGAAAATCCCCGTGTCATTGGTT
>NZ_JAFREJ010000008.1:0-88079 GCF_017377545.1 Faecalibacterium sp. Marseille-Q4164
TCAGAAGTCATTCTTTCCGGCGGCCCTTGGCGCTCAAGTATAATACCACATCCCCAGCCTTCTGTCAACACTTTTTTGCATCTTTTTTGAGTTTTTTCTATATTTCGCAAAAGGAGTGCTTCCGGGCAGGTTTTGAACCCCTCCGAAATGGCCACGGCCATTTCGGCTCCCCTTTGCCAAGGGGAGAGCTCTTGCAGTTTCCGGGGCGGTGTTATATTATATAATTACATTATAGAGCGGAGGAGACCCCAACCATGATCCTTACGGTCAACATCGGCAACACACACATCACGATTGCCGGCTACGAACACGACACCCTGCAGTTCAGCGGGCGGCTGCATTCCAGCCCGGCCGCAACGGTGGACGAATACGCCATGAACCTGCTGAATCTGCTCTCCTTATATCAGGTTGCCCCCGAGCGGATCGAGGGCGGCATTCTGGGCAGTGTGGTGCCCGCACTGACAGGCCGGGTATTGGGTGCGCTGCAGATGTTCTGCTCTGCCCGCTTCCTGACCGTTGGCCCCGGCCTGAAAAGCGGCATCAAGCTGCGGCTGGACAATCCGGCCCAGCTGGGCGCAGAACTGCTATGCGGTGCGGTGGCCGCACTGGAGGAGGGACCCGGACCGCTGGCGGTCATCTCGGCAGATACCGCCATCTCCATTATGGCAGTCAACGGCAAACAGGAGCTGGTGGGCGGTGTCATCCTGCCTGGGCCACAGCTCTCTCTTTCCGCGCTGGTGCAAAAAACTGCCCAGCTGCCCCAGATCGACCTCTCCGCTCCAGCTTCCTCCTCGATCTTGGGCAAGAACACCTCTGCCTGCTTACAGAACGGTTTTGTGCTGGGCACCGCCGGGCTGCTGGACGGGCTGGCCGAGCGCTTTCAGGCAGAGCTTGGCCCGGATATCCGCTTTTATGCCACCGGCAACCTGCCCCGCACCATCCGGGAGGCCTGCCGCACGCCGATCGAATACCGGGAGTATCTGATCACGGACGGCCTATACCGCATCTGGCAGAAAAATCGGAAAGGGTAATATCAAAATCAAAAGGAGTCCTACACCATGAAGTCCAAACTTGCATCTCTGCTCTGCTGTCTGATCGTGCTCATAAACCTTTCTGGCTGTACCAAAGTCACCCAGCTTGTGAAGGATTCTCAGCCCACAAAGGCCGAACTGTTGGATGAGATCAATACAGAGCATCAGCGTTGGGAAGCGGCTCCTGCCGCCGACCCGACACCCTATCTGCGGCATTACGATGACCCCGCCGATGCACAGAAAGATACAGATTACTTTACCGATACCTACAGCGAATACGATGCCGAAAAGGAACTTACCGTAGATGAAGCGAAAGCAGATGTGAATTACCTCTTCGACGCGCTCTACTATGATTATGCTCTCTACGATTATTTTGGCGGACACGCTGTATTCGATCAGGCAAAGGCTGATACTCTGCAGGAAGTCCAAAGCAGGGACAGCCTGACCTGTGAAGATTTGCAGAAGATTCTGGTAAGTCATCTTACCTTTATCAAGGACGGTCACTTCAACATCAATCAGGACTATCCGTCGGAAAAAGACATTCCGTTTTTCTTCCGTCAGGTGATGTTCGTAAAAACGGATTCGGGCTATCAGAATGCCAATGGAAAAGTCGTTGCATCCGTGGACGATCATCCCGATCTGGATGAACTGTTCAAGCGTTCAATCTCTGAGCAGGGGTATCTGGTGTATTATCCGGTCCTGCTGAAGCCTGCTACATTTGATGGGACAGAATGGGAAAAGCACACCTGTGATGAAACGCTGACGGTGCACTATACAGACGGCAGTACTGACACACTGACAGCAGACGCATGGAGCCAGTATTACAAAGAGCTTCCCAAAGACCAGAATACCGATCTTCGCCAGACAGATGGAATCCCGGTATTCCAGTTCAACAGCTTTGAGGTCTCTTTTCTACAGGAGGTCAATGCTGCGGCAGCACAAATGAGTGATGCTGCGATCTCCATGCTGGATCTGCGCTCCAATGTCGGCGGATATGAAGAAGTAGCTCATCAGTGGATCACCCGATACAGCCGCCAGCGTGTACAGGGCAATGGAGTCCGCTATGACGTTGTTAATCCGGTATCCGTAGCGATACAAGCTCATCGGTGGCAAACGCACGACAACATTCTGATTCTTTTAAGCGGAAAATGCTCTGCCTCTTCTGCAGAAATCACAATGGACCTTGCCTATAATCTGGAAAACAGCCTGATCATCGGAGAAAACACAAATGGATGTATGATCGGAAATGGTGGGCATGTGGAACTGCCGAACAGCAAATGCTCGGTTATAATGACATCCGTATGTGTCTATCTGCTGCCGGAGGGTACAGATTATTTTGAAGAAATGCGTGGCCTTTCTCCGGATATCTGGGTCCCGGCCAAAGAAGCCGAAACGCTGGCCGCAAAACTTATGGAAAATCTAAAGTAAGGTCTGACCCGCCCGGCCACAAAGAAAAATCCCCGGCACACTTTTGTGTACCGGGGATTTTATTAACACATGCGACCGGGAGGATTCGAACCTCTGGCCTTCCGGGTCGGAGCCGAACGCTCTATCCAGCTGAGCTACGATCGCACATTACTGGCAAACCAGTGTAATGTAGTATAGCACAGCCGGAGGCAAAAATCAAGCCGTCTGGCGGCTCTGTATCCGGATTCCGTGCCCGATCCCGCGCCAGCAAGACGCTGATGCATTCTGTTCTCCCTTTTTGAAAGATTCATCTTGCAAAAGTGTGCGCATCTCTTATAATAGGTGTTGTGCCCCGGTGTGCGCGGGCACGGTTTAGGACTGGAAAAGGAAAAAAGAGAACATGAAATCTAGCACAAGATCCCTGACAGAAGGCCCTCTGGCAAAGCAGATCCTTCTGGTCAGCCTGCCGCTGGCATTATCCAATCTGCTGCAGGTCTTATTCAACATGTCGGACGTGGCCGTGGTGGGGCGGTTTGCGGGCTCCACAGCGCTGGGCGCGGTGGGCTCCACCAGCATCTTTGTCACGCTGTTCACCGGCTTTCTCATCGGCCTGGGCAACGGCATCAACGTGCTGGTGGCCCGCTTCTACGGAGCCAGACACCCGAATGATGTCCACGACACCGTCCACTCGGCCCTGATCGTCAGCCTGATCGCAGGCGTGATCCTGCTGGTTGTGGGCCTGCTGGGCTCCCCTGCCATGCTGCGGCTGCTGAACACCAAGGAGGACCTGCTGCCGGGTGCGATCCTCTACCTGCGGGTGTATTTCCTGGGTATGCCGGCACTGGCTCTGTACAATTTCGGCAACGCCGTGTTCAGCGCCATCGGTGAGACCAAAAAGCCGCTGTACATCCTGAGCTTTGCCGGTGTGCTGAATATCCTTCTGAATCTGTTCTTTGTCATCGTCTGCAGCCTGGACGTGGCAGGCGTGGCGCTGGCCAGCGCCATTTCCCAGTGTGTTTCCGCCGGGCTCATCCTCCACGCCCTGACCAGGGTGCAGGACTGCTACGCCCTCCATTTCAAGGAGGCAAAGCTCGACCCCGCCATGACCAAAAGCATTCTGGCGCTGGGCCTGCCTGCCGGGTTCCAGAACGCCATTTTCGCCATCGCCAACCTGTTCATCCAGGCCGGTGTCAACTCCTTTGATTCCCTCATGGTCAAGGGCAACAGCGCCGCCGCAAACGCTGATCCGCTCATCTACGACTGCATGGCCGCCTTCTACATGGCCTGTGCCAGCTTTATGAGCCAGAACTACGGCGCAGGCAAGCCCGACCGTGTCAAGAAAAGCTACTTCATCTCGCTGGCCTACTCCTTTGGTGTGGGTCTGGCGCTGGGCGGCGGCCTGTTCCTGTTCGGGCGGCAGTTCCTCGCACTCTTCACCACCGAGAGCGCCGTCATCGATGCCGGTATGAAGCGTGTGGGTGTCATGGCGCTGGCCTACTGCACTTCGGCCTTTATGGACTGCACCATCGCCGCTTCCCGCGGTCTGGGCAAGACCGTGGTGCCCACTGTCATCGTCATCATGGGTTCCTGTGTGTTCCGGGTGATCTGGGTATACACCATCTTCGCCCACTTCCACACCATCCCCTCGCTCTACCTGCTCTACCCCTGCTCCTGGGCGCTGACCGCCATTGCGGAGATCCTCTATTTCATCCGCTGCTACAGGCAGGCCATGAAGATCTTCCGGGAGCCGATCCCCTCTTCGCTGTAAAACAAAAAGATGGATGTCATGCGGCATCCATCTTTTTTGTTTTCTCTATTACACCTTGACTTCCCCGGCCAGGACCCGCTTGTAGTCCTCATAGTTGCGGGCCAGCAGGGCGGGCGTATCCAGCCCGTAGGGGCACTTGGCCTTGCACTGGTTGCAGTGCAGGCAGCCCTCGATCTTCTTCATTTTGGCCTGACCGGCAGGGCTCAGATGCTCTGCCGAAGGCGAGCGCCGGAGCAGCAGGCTCATGCGGGCGCAGTTGTTGATCTCGATGCCAGCCGGGCAGGGCATACAGTAACCACAGCCACGGCAGAACTCACCGCACAGCTCCTCCCGGTCGTGGGCAATGACCGCAGACAGCTCTGCGTCCATCCGGGGCGGGTTATCAATGTAGGAGAGGAACTCGTCCAGCTCCTTTTCCCGCTGAACGCCCCAGATGGGCAGAACGCCCTCGAACTGCGCTTCAAAGGCATAGGCGGCGGCGCTGTTGGTAATGAGACCGCCGGACAGACCCTTCATGGCGATAAAGCCCATCTCGTGCTCCTTGCACAGCTGCACCAGCTCCAGCTCCTGCTCACCGGAAATATAGCTGAACGGAAACTGCAGGGTCTCGTACAGGCCGCTCTCAATGGCTTCCTTGGCCACGGACAGGCGGTGGTTGGTGATGCCGATGTGTCGGATCATCCCCTTTCCCTTGGCCTCCAGTGCGGCTTCGTACAGGCCGGAGCCGTCACAGGGCTTGGGGCAGAAGGACGGGTTGTGGAACTGGTAGAGGTCCACATAGTCGGTGCGCAGATTGTTCAGGGAGGTGTGCAGGTCCTTCCAGAACTCCTCCACGTTCTGGGCGGCGGTCTTGGTGGCGATGTAGACCTCGGAGCGGATGCCGTCAAAGGCTTCGCCCAGCTTCACCTCGCTGTCGGTGTAGGCGCGGGCGGTATCAAAGAAGCGGATGCCCGCCCTGTAAGCCTTGCGGGCCAGAAAGACTGCGTCCTCCTGGGAAATGCGCTGGATGGGCAGAGCACCAAAGCCATTTTTGTTCACGGTGATGCCGGTGCGCCCCAATGTGACCATATCCATAGGGAACCTCCTGTTTTTTCCAAAATACTCTCTGTGCTCATTATAAGACGAAGCGCCCCACAACGCAAGAAAAACCCTCTCCATCAAAGCGTGGCAGTGCACAGCGATGACAGAGAGGGTCAGTTTTATTGATAATCGTGGTTCAGGAACAGCGCTTTGATGGCGACGATCTCGTCGTACTCCTCCTGCTCCACCTGCACATCCGCATTGACAGCCTGCAGGCGGGCCTTGACGGCATCCAGCGCCTCGGCGGTGGTCACGGCCTGACCTTCCTCCACGGCATCGATCATCCGCTTGAGGACGATCGGGTGGGCGTAACAGCTGGGCACCGGGAAGCTGCCGTTGGGGTAGTGCTTCACATACTCCGCCATGGCGGCATCGGCCTGATCGGCCCGCTTCATAATGGCGCTGTTGTTATTGTGCGCAGTGGGCAGCATGTTGTAGCTGGAAAAGAGGAAGATGGCTGCAAAGCCGAACAGTGCAAAGTACACGCCGTAGCTGCCGGTGTGGGTGAACACCGCGTACAGGCCGTAGGCCGCGGCGGCCGTGCCGAACAGGAAGATGGCAAGGGCCACATAGCGGTAGACCGGCTTGCTCTTGAGCTGGGCGCGCTTGCGGCGCTGGGCAGTACTGAGCTCATTGGAAAGCTCGGGCTTTGCGTCCAGATACTCCTTTGCCCTGCGCAGGATCGTCACGGTGTGTTTGGCATCATCAGACAGCTCCGGCAGCTTGCGGGCGGCCTTTTCCTCAGCCTTTTTCTGCAGCGCCTGCTCCCCGGCGGCACTCAGCAGCCGGATCTGGGGCTGCTGCTTTGCCAGCAGCTCCAGCAGGGCATCCACGTCCCGCTCATCCTTGAAGTTGCACTGCTTCTGTTTGCCGCCGTCGTACTCCACCACAAGGTAAGCCATGGAGGCAAACATTCCCTTGCCGGTAAAGCCGCCCGCACTCATGGCCACCCGCTTGAACACGCGGGTGATGCTGGTGTAGGGCAGGTAGTAGCGGCGGTCGATGTAAAAGCTGTTCAGATACAGGGCTTTTTTGCCCACGCCGCAGGGGCCGATCTTTTTGCAGGCTTTCCGGTCAGCCGCCAACTCGGCGGGGTCGAGCCTGGCAAGGCCCAATTGTGCAGGTTTGAAGAGCATAACGTTCATCCCTCTTTTGCGTTTTTGTTTGTACCCATTTTCCCACTCCGGCAAAGAAAATGCAAGGCCCAACCCGCACTCTTAGCCAAAAACAGGAAACCGGCCGCTGAGCTGACAGCGGCCGGTTTGTTTTACTGAGAAATTGCCGCTATGAATGGGTTATGCGGCTTTCTTCTCGGTGTTCTTCTTGGTTGCATGGATGAACAGCGCCAGCATAGCAATTGCAAAGACGATGCCGATGGGATATGCAACTGCGGTGTTGTAAGCCACCAGCTTGCCGTCTGCATAGGTGTTGATCATCTTGCCCAGGCACTCAGGAGCCAGCACGAAGTAGGTGCAGGACACAGCGCTCATAAAGGTAGCGGGCACTGCGGTGATCCAGAAGTTCTTCTTCTCCTTGAACAGGTACATGGAAGCAGCCCACAGGACGATCATAGCCAGCGTCTGGTTGGTCCAGCTGAAGTAACGCCAGATGACGGTGTAGTCGATGAAGCCCAGTGCATTGCCGATGCCCAGGAATGCGCCCACGCCCAGAACGGGAACGCAGAGCTTCAGGCGGTTTGCGTAGCTGTCCTGATCGATCTTGAGCCAGTCGGACAAGGTCAGACGAGCGGAACGGAAGGCGGTATCACCAGAGGTGATGGGGCAGATAACGACACCGATCATAGCCAGTGCCACGCCAACCTTACCCATGGTCTTGAGGCAGACGTCGTAGATAGCGGCAGACTGACCGGCAGCCAGAGCCTCGGCCAGACCGACCATCTTGCCGTCGGTGATGGTGTACAGTGCGCAGCCGGCAGCGGCCCAGATCAGAGCGATAACGCCCTCGCTGACCATTGCACCGTAGAATACGAAGTGGCCCTGCTTCTCACTCTTCATGCAGCGAGCCATCAGAGGCGACTGGGTTGAGTGGAAGCCGGAGATAGCACCACAGGCAACGGTGATGAACATGAAGCTCCAGATGGGGGTGTTGGAGGGGTGCATATTGCTGAAGTTTGCCCAGATCTCGGGGATGGTGTAGGCGGGGTTGGTGAAGATACCAAAGATAACGCCCACTGCCATGATGATCAGGCAGATGCCGAACAGGGGGTAGATCTTACCGATGATGGCATCGATGGAAATAAAGGTTGCGATGAAGTAGTAGGCCAGAATGATGATCAGCCAGAACAGGGTGGTGGTCAGCAGACCGGACATACCGCCGTTCTTGCACAGGGTCACGATCAGGCCTGCGGGACCCACTGCGAACACGGTACCGACCATGATCAGCAGCACCACAGAGAACACACGCATGATGTTCTGCATCACGGGGCCCAGATAGCGGCCGGTGACCTCAGCGATGGAAGCGCCGTCGTTGCGCTCGCTCATCATGCCGGAGAAGTAGTCATGCACGCCGCCGGCAAAGATGGTGCCGAAGGTGATCCACAGGAACACCACGGGGCCCCACAGAGCACCCTGCAGTGCACCAAAGATGGGTCCCAGACCTGCGATGTTCAGCAGCTGGACGAGGAACAGCTTCCACTGGGGCATCACAACGTAGTCAACGCCATCGTTGATGCGCACAGCAGGAGTTTCGCGGTCGTCCGGTCCGAACGTATTGTCAACGATCTTGCCATAGACAAAGTAGCCGATGATCAGGAGCGCCAGACAGAGTAAGAAACTAATCATACCAGAAACCTCCTTTTATCGTCCGTGCCCGGAGCCCCATTCTGCCCCGTCACGGCCATTCCTTGGCCCTATGTTAACACAATCTTCATAAGTCTGGTAATATCCTTCCAGAATGGCCCTTATATCAAAAACTATATAAGTCAGCCGTTCCCGGGAATCCCGGCAAATATTTTTTAACGTATCCTCGGCAAAACTTCTTTTCCGAAATCGTTTCAGCGGGTGTTTTTCCGTTTTCAGTGCACCCTGCCAAACTTTTTGGCATATTTTTGTGCATCTTGTCTGCATTCCTGTTCTTTTTGCCGCAATTCGTTGTTTCTCTGCACAAGCAAAAGCCGCCTGCCGAACGGCCCGGCAGGCGGCTTTTGCGGTTGCGAATGGGTATCGGGATGGATGAAGAGGGGGAAATGTCAATTATGCAGTCTTTTTCACCGTCTGCTTTTTGGTTGCATAGAGGAACAGCGCCAGCATGGCGATCGCAAAGAGGATGCCCACCGGGTAAGCAACTGCGGTGTTATAGACGATAGCGCCCTCAGCAGTCTTATGGTTCAGCAGGCCGCCCAGGCACTCGGGAGCCAGCACGAAGTAAGTAGCGGACACAGCGCTCATAAAGGTAGCGGGCACTGCGGTGATCCAGTAGTTCTTCTTCTCCTTGAACAGGTACATGGAAGCGGCCCACAGAACGATCATCGCCAGTGTCTGGTTGGTCCAGCTGAAGTAGCGCCAGATCACGGTGTAATTGATGAAGCCCAGCGCGTTGCCGATGCCCAGGAAAGCGCCCACGCCCAGCACGGGGATGCAGAGCTTCAGGCGGTTGCCGTAGCTGTCCTGATCGATCTTGAACCAGTCGGCCAGGGTCAGGCGGGCGGAACGGAAGGCGGTATCGCCGGAGGTGATGGGGCAGACGACCACGCCGATCATAGCCAGTGCGATGCCCACGCCGCCCATGGTCTTGGAGCAGACATCATAGATGGCCTTGGACTGACCCATTGCCAGTGCCTGTGCCAGACCGGTGTTCAGGCCATCGGTAACCTCGTACAGAGAGCAGCCTGCAGCGGCCCAGATCAGGGCAATGACACCCTCGCAGACCATGGCACCATAGAACACAAAGTGGCCCTGCTTCTCACTCTTCATGCAGCGGGCCATCAGAGGCGACTGGGTGGAGTGGAAGCCGGAGATCGCGCCGCAGGCAACCGTGATGAACATAAAGCTCCAGATGGGCGTGCCCGACGGGTGCATGCTGCCGAAGTGATCCCAGATCTCAGGGATGATATAAGCCGGGTTGGTGAAGATGCCAAAGATGACACCGATGGCCATGATAATCAGGCAGATGCCGAACACGGGGTAGATCTTGCCGATGACCGCATCGATGGAGATAAAGGTCGCGATGAAGTAGTAGGTCAGAATGATGACCAGCCAGAACAGCAGCGAAGTCATCACGCCGGATGCGCCGCTCTGGCTGCACAGCTCAACGATCAGACCGGCAGGGCCGACGGCAAACACGGTGCCCACCATGATCAGCAGCACAACAGAGAACACACGCATCACGTTCTGCATCACGGGGCCTAAGTATTTGCCGGTGATCTCCGCGATGGAAGCGCCGTCATTGCGCTCACTCATCATGCCGGAGAAGTAGTCATGCACACCACCGGCAAAGATGGTGCCGAAGGTGATCCACAGGAACACCACGGGGCCCCACAGAGCACCCTGCATGGCGCCAAAGATGGGGCCAAGGCCCGCAATGTTCAGCAGCTGGACGAGGAACAGCTTCCACTGGGGCATCACGACATAGTCCACGCCGTCGTTAATGCGCACAGCAGGCGTTTCACGGTCGTCCGGGCCGAAGGTATTGTCCACGATCTTGCCATAGACGAAGTATCCGCCCACCAGGATCGCAAGACAGAGCAGGAAACTAATCATACCAGAAACCTCCTTTTTGCCCCTGCCGGCCGCGGCCCCATTCTGCCGCATACCCGGGGCTCTTTTCTGGCCTCATGGTAGCACACTTTTTTCCAGCAGAGAAATATCTTTCCGGCATGGGGTCATATCGTTTCCGATATAGCTGCAAAGAATTTTTGCCGCTTTTCCGTTTATTTTTTGACCATTTATCAGCAAAAATAAAACCGAGCGCTTATTTTCGCCCGGTTTTACATCCATTTATTGGTTTTTCTGTCAATTTCAAAGGAAGCAACCTTTGCCGTGCCTTAGCCGGAAAGCCCCTTTATTTCACGGTGGAAGCCGCTTCCTTGTGGAGCAGATCCACAAAGGCCTGCTCCTCGGGGCGCAGGCGGCCCTTGTCCGGGTAGACCAGCACATCCCGCATCTGCTGGCGCTGGGCCGGGCACTTCTTCAGCACCAGATGGTACTGCTCCAGTGCCCTGCGGGGCATGGGCGATGCCCACATGTAGGCCGTGGGCAGCCGCTGCAGGATCGAGAACTGGCTGCACCGCTCATACACATGGATGCGGCGCTCCGGGTTGACATGCCAGCGCACACCGTCGCCGCCCTCCTCGCCGGGCAGCTGGAAATCATCGTGGAGGATCTCCATATACTTGTCCAGCTCAGACAGGTCGCGGATCGCCTTCCGGGCCAGCGGGCCGTCCCGGTTGGTCAGCAGACTGTATTCAAAATCCATAATGGGTTCCATTTTCAGGCCCCGCCGGGCGCAGTAATGGGTATAGTGCTCGTCATCCTCCACGGCGTACCGCAGCAGAGCCAGATGATACCCCTGCCGCAGGACATGATCCAGTGCCTCCATGGAGCCGCCCTCCCGGATGTGGATGTGGAGCCGCTCAATGGAAGCCGCCTTCTCCAGATAATCCACCGCCGCATAGGAGGCATAGGTGGCGTGGGGGATCATTACCCGCAGTTCGGCGCAGCGCTCCTGCTCCTCCTGCACGCTCCGGTCCAGCCTGTCCACCTCCCGCAGCACCCGCTCGGCCTGCTCGATGAAGTGCCGCCCCTGCTCCGTGGGGATCATGCCGGTGGATGACCGCTCAAAAATGCGGAGATGGTATTCTTCTTCCAGATTTTTCAGCGCCTTGCTCACGTTGGGCTGAGCGGCATACAGCCGCTTTGCCGCCGCACTCACAGATCCGCATTCCATGATGGCGACGAGATACCGCAGTTCTGTAATGTTCAACTTTTTCTCTCCTTTTGGCGTTTTTATCCCTTGCGCCTAGTTTATCAGGCGGCACACGGGGCTGTCAAGCGTTGACGGGGCCCCGCTGCCGTTTTATAATGTAAGAAACAATCTGCCCGAAAGAGGTCGAAGAGGATGGAAGAAAAAAATTACCGCGTTCTGCGCATTGAGGAACAGCTTTATGGCTGCGAGGAGCTGCCCGAGGGCCAGCCCGTGCTCTGTGATGTCCTGCTGGAGGCTGCCGACGGCACGCAGCGGGTTCTCCCCTACCCGGATGCCGAGCTGACCCGGCTGGACATCAACGAGGGCAGCACCGTCACCCTGCTGGATCACAGGCTGGCCAAGGCGGCGCACAAGGTCTATTTCACCCGCCACGGCGAGACCGTGTGGAACGTGGAAAACAAGATCTGCGGCATGACCGACAGCCCCCTGACCGAAAAAGGCCGCGCCCAGGCCCGGGAGCTGGGCGAAAAGCTCCGGACCAGCGGTCTCCGCATCGATGAGATCCTGTACTCTCCCCTGTCCCGCGCCGCCGACACCGCCCGGGCCATTGCAGAGGCCACCGGCATTCCTGCCCGGTGTGAGCCCCGGCTCCGGGAGCAGTGCTTTGGCCGCTACGAGGGCACGCCCCGGGACGGCGAGGAGTTCCGCATCTCCAAGACCCACTTTGCCGACCGCTACTCCGGCGGCGAGAGCATGATGCAGCTGGCCCAGCGCATCTACAACCTGCTGGACGAGCTCCGGGCCGACACCGACAAGACCTACCTGCTGGTGGCCCACAACGGCATTGCCCGGGTGGTGCAGTCCTATTTTTACGATATGACCAACGAGGAGTACGCGGCGGCAGGCATCAAAAACTGCGCGTTCGTGGAGTTTACATTCTGAACAAAGAAAGGACCCGCCGAGGGTCCTTTCTTTGTTTGCGGTTATTCCGCCTTGCGGTAATGGAACTGCTGGTCTCTGGTGATGAACATGCCGATGCTGACCAGCAAAGCGGCCAGCTCGGCGGCTGTCACGGCCAGCCAGATGCCATCAATGCCCAGCAGGAGCGGCAGCAGCAGAACCGCCGCCACCTGGAACAGCAGGGTGCGCAGGAACGAGATGAGCGCACTGGTCACACCGTCGCCCAGGGCCGTGAAGAAGGAGGACGCATAGACGTTGAACCCCATGATGAGGAAGCTCAGGCCATAGAGCCGGAAGGCCCGGGTGGTCAGAATGAGCAGGTTTTCATCATAGCCCACAAAGAAGCGGGCCACATGGGGGATGATGAACATGGAGCCGATGGTCATTCCCACCGCAACCACACCGATGAGCTTCAGGCTCTTGCGGTAGAGGTTGTTGACCTCTTTGCGGTTATTGGCACCATAGTGGTAGCTGACGATGGGCGCACTGCCCACGGCGTAGCCCACAAACATCGCCACGAACAGGAAGGATGCGTACATGATCACACCATAGGCGGCCACGCCATCCTCGCCCGCAAAACGGAGCAGCTGATAGTTGTACAGGATGTTCACCAGCGACATGGAAAGGTTGGTCATCAGCTCAGAGGAACCGTTCACACAGGCTTTCAGCAGCACACCGCCCTCAAACTGCGTGCGGCAGAGGTGGAGCAGGCTGGTGTTTTTCCGGTTGAGGAAGTAGAACACCGGCAGCAGGCCGCCCACCACCTGGCTGAGCATGGTGGCAATGGCGGCACCCTCCACGCTCCAGTGCAGGATGCCCACCAGCAGCACGTCCAGCACCATGTTGGTGCAGCCCGCGCCCACCGTGAAGTAAAAGCCCAGATGCGGCTTTTCGGCGGTGACAAAAAAGCTCTGGAACATATTCTGCAGGATAAAGGTGGGCAGGCTGAGCATCAGCACCCGGCCATAGCGCAGGGCGTAGTCCAGCATCTCGCCTTCTGCACCCAGCATCAGGGCCACCGGCCGGAGCAGCAGCAGCCCCAGCACGGACAGCACGATGCCGGCGATCAGCGCCGTTGACATAAACAGGCTGAAATAGCGGTCGGCACGGGCTTTATCGCCCTCACCCAGCGTGATGCCCACAATGGCGCTGCCGCCGGTGCCCAGCATAAAGCCCACTGTGCCCACCAGCATGGGCACGGGCATGATGAGGTTGACTGCCGCAAAGGCCGTTTTGCCCACAAAGTTTGAGACACACAGGCCGTCCACAATGCCGTAAATGGAGGTGAACAGCATGGTGCCGATGCAGGGCAGCACAAAACGGATCAGCCGTGAATAATCAAAGTGATCCGAAAGTTGGATTTTCTGTTTTGACATGGATTCTCCTTTTTGCCGGGGTGGATCACACCATCCCGCCGGGCCGCCAGCCGGTGCAGTAGCGGGCGTAATCGCGGTCGGCCTGTTTGACGTAAAGGAGGAACTGTTCCCTGCCTTCCTTGTCCGTGACCTGACGGACTTTGGTGGGCAGGCTCTGGCGCTGGAGCAGCTCCAGTTCATCGTTGAGCTCTTCCTCGGTATCAAAAGCATCCAGCTTGGTCCAGTGGGTGGCAAAGAGCCAGATGTTTGCAAGGGTGTTATTCATATTCAGTCTCCTTTTCCGGGGCATCGGCAAGGATGCCGGCCCGGTAGAACGGCGCAATGGCGTTGGCATCGCCGTGGCGCACGATGGAATAGGTAATGTCGCAGTAGGGCTGGATGGCCGTGCTCTTTTCCACAGTGGAGATGAGCAGCACCTGCAGCTGCAGGCGGCGGAACAGCTCCATCATGGGGCGGATGCGGTCACTGGTCATCTTGCTGAAGGCCTCGTCCAGCAGGACAAGGCGGATGCTGTTCTCGCTCTTCTGGTAGATCTGCAGCAGGCTGGCGCAGATGGCCACATAGAAGGGAGCCTGATTCTCGCCGCCGGAGGAATCGCGGCTGACGCGGGAAAGATAGGCCTGCTGGCCCGAGACGGTGTTGGTCACCTTGATATCATAGTCCAGATAGGTGCGGTAGTCCACATAATCCGAGAGGGTGGCACCGGAGGTGGTGCGGCCCTCCTGCCGGGCCCGGGTGTTCTCGTCCACATCGGCCATGATCTTTTCCATCAGCGCGTCCACCTGCCGCTCGTAGACGGGGTCAGCAGTGGCGGCAAGGTTGTCCAGCGAGTCGCCGTCGGTCATCTGCTGGTTGCCCTTGTCCACAATAACCTGATAGAAGGCGGCCAGCTGGGGGTCACGGCTGGGCTCCAGCTCAAAGCGGTAGACTTCCTCGCCGTAGGTCAGCTGCTCCATCACCTTGTTCAGCTCCCGGAACTGGCGGCGGGCGTTGAAGATATCATCCTTCATCCGGAAGAGGATATCCTTGCGGAAGCGGTCCTTGCAGTCCCGCTGTGCCTGCTCCAGCCGGGCGGCGTAGCGTTCCAGATCAATGCGGACAAGGCTGTCGTGCTGGGCGCGGTACTGCTCCACTCCGGCCAGACCCAGCGGATAATCGCAGACGTAGTGCTCGTTGTAATCCCTCTGGGCGGGTTCCAGCGTGGAAGTGAGATAAGCTCGCAGGGCATCGTCCAGCCTGGTCTGTGCCTTTTCGGCAGTCTGCGCGGCGGCACGGGCCGTGCGCCCGCCCGTCATCAGGCCCTTTTTGCGTTCCTGTGCCAGAGGCTCCAGCAGCGGGTGCTGTGCAAAGAATGCCTCTGCCGCTTCCCTGCTCTGTGCGGCGGTCTCCACCGCCTTCCCCTGCTCCGCCTCACAGGATGCGATCTGCTTTTCGCAGACGCGGATATCGCCGCCCACCTGCTCCACGGCCTTGCGGGCAGTCTCCCATGCGGCTTCCCGGGCTTCTTCTTCGCGGTAGAGCTGCTGCAGCATGGGGTTCTCGCGGCAGTCTGCCAGCTTCTGCTCCTGCGCGGCGTAGTCGGCACGGGCGGCATCCAGCGCGGCCCGGCTGGCCCAGAGTTCGGCCAGCTGTTCCAGCGCATGGCCCCGCAGGACGTTCTGGTACTGGTCATAGGCAGATTTCAGGGTCTTTTCGGTCTGGGCGGCTTCGCGGCAGCGGTCGGCCTGAGCGGCAAGCTGTGCTTCCAGCGCTTCGGCACGTTCCCTGCGGGCATCCAGGCCGATATAGCGCTGGGGCCTGCGCAGGCGTTCCAGCCGGAAGGGATGATGGCGCAGCAGGTCCCGGGTGGCGCTGTCGGGGAAATGCTCCAGCGTGTCGGGGGTGTCGCAGCAGACGATGCGGCGCAGGATGGTGTCCGCATACTGTGCGGCCAGCGGGTTCTCGCTGGTGACCTGGGCGGCAAGGCTGTCGGCGGGGGCTGTCTCCGCAAGGCGGTCCGCCTTGCGGATGCCCGGGGTATCCAGCAGGCTGATGGGCCCCACTCGGTCGCCCAGCGCCACAAAGGCGCTCTTGGCGGCGGCATAATGGGCAGGCGGCACAAGGATATCGAACCGGCGGTCACCCAGGCAGGCCTCCACACAGTCCTGCCAGCTCTCATCGGCCACGGTCAGCAGTTCACAGAAGATCTTTGCATCCGCTGTCATGCCGCGGCTTTTCAGCTCGGCATTCACGGCATCCCGCACTTTTGTGGCGGCATCACCGTGGGGGTAGACCCACTTGCCGCCGGACACGGCGTTCAGCTCGGCCCGCAGAGCCTCCTGCTCTTTTGCCAGATCCGCCGAAGCCTGCCGGGCAGCGAAATACTGCTCCTCCAGCGGCTTTTCGATGCAGGCCAGCGCCTCAGTCAGGGCGGGGAGATGTTCCGCTGTCAGGCGCTGGGGCCAGAGCTCCTTCTCCACCGCAAAGCCGCTGCGGTTCAGCTGAGTCAGCAGGCCGGTGATGGTATCCGCAGTTGCTTCCAGACTATTCCTTGTCCGGGCTGCTGCATCCAGTGCGCTCTTTTTCCGGGCCAGCTCCTCGGTCAGGGCATCCAGCGCCCGGCCCGCGCCGCTGTCACCGGCCGCTCCGTGGGCCGCCAGATAGGCCCGGCGGGCTTCGGCTTCGGCGTTCTTGGCGGCCTCGTATTTTGCGTTCAGGTCGGCCAGCTGGCGGCGGCCTGCATCCAGATGGCTCTGCCAGGAGGCATCCTCACCGGCATCCGCTTCGGCGCGGGCCAGCAGGGCCGCGCCCCGGTTGACAAGGGCATCCGTCTCTTTGGCAGCGGCTTCCCGGCCATACGCCACGATCTGTTCCAGCGCGGAGGCACGGGTCTGGGCCTCGGCCAGAACGGCGTGAAGGTTTTCCAGCTCCACCCGGTCACCCTGCAGCGCTTCCAGATCCAGCTCCGGCTGGGGCAGGATGTACTGGTACAGGAACTCCCGGAAGTTGGGGATCTCGTCCATGCTGGTGCCCATCTGGAACACTTCGTTGAACTTTTTGCCCAGCGGGCTGGAGGCGCGGCCAATGCCCAGCGCGCGGCAGATGCGGTCCCGGGCCTCGCTGGGGCTGCGGGTGTAGGACAGACGGCCCACGGCGGGCTTGAAGTCCTCCTTGGCGCTGGGGGCACCGGTGCGCGGATCAAGGAAGGGCAGCTTTTCCAGCGTGATGCCGTCCTCGGAGATGTACCAGGTCTGGTCGCCGGGGTGAAGCTCCTGCATGGGGCCCTCGGATTCCACCCGGACAGCGATAACAAAGTTTGTCCGCTTGACGGTATCCCAGAACTCTGCACCGATATATGCCACCGTGCGGCCCGGGCGGCGGTAGGCGTTCTCGCCGCGCTGCTTGGCGTGGACAGAGCCCTGCAGGGTGCGGCCGCTCTTTTTATTGCCCAGGGCATTGAAATTGCGGTTGGTGGTCAGGCAGTAGCGGATGGCATCCAGAATGGTGGTCTTGCCCACCGCGTTGACACCGATCATATAGGTCAGACGGGCACAATCGAAGGTGACATTTTCAAAGTTGTGCCAGTTGATGAGCTTCAGGCGCTTTAATTCGATCATTCTTCTTCCTCCCCGCTGGCATCTCCGTCAGGCCGCTCGTAGAGGGCCAGTTCCTCCCGGGTGCGGCTGCTCTCGGCGGCGGCATCGGCAAGGTCTGCGTCCGGCAGAGCCAGCAGCACAGTGGGGAACACCTCGATGCGGCTGTCCAGACCGGTCAGCCGCCCCACCGGGCGGGCCAGATTGTACCTGCGCAGGGTGCGCATCAGCTCCTCCAGCGTGCGCTGGTCCAGCCGCCGGGGCAGGTTCATCTTCTGCAGCTCTGTCTGCACCTCTTCCACCGTGACCAGCACCTGATCGGCGCTGGCGGCAAGGCTCTCCCGCTTTTGCAGGTAGAGCAGGCGGAGCACCAGCAGCAGGATGCTCTCGTACTTCAGCAGCCGTGCCTGGCTGCCCTCATGCTCGTTGACCAGCGCCGCCGCCTGCAGCGGAGCCGGGTAAAGCGTTACCGCATAGCCCAGCGGCGCGAACACGGCCCGCACCTCGGGCAGATGATCCTGCACATAGAGGTATTTTGCCCGCTGATCCTCCACGCCGCCCAGCACAAAGCAGTGGTTGAGCAGATAGTTTGCGGTCTCTTCCAGCATTTTATTCGGTTCGGCCATGGTCAGCGTCCTCCCTGCGGGGTGTCAGAATAAACTCTTCAAACCGGAAGCCGCCCCGTTCGACCCAGTTTCCGGTAAGGGTGATATCGTAAGCCCGGCGCGGCGACTGCGAGTAGGTGTGCAGGCCGATGATGCGGGCAAAATCGCGGGGGTATTCCTCCGCCAGCGTAGAGGCAGCCACCGCACTGCGGGCGGCAAGGGCCTGTTTTGCCAGCAGGCCCACGTTTTCCTCAGTCACGGCCATCCGGGCGTAGTCCAGCAGCAGCTGCTGTTCTTTGCGCAGCTGCTCCTCGTCCAGCCCGGCCTGCCGCACCGGGGCCAGCGGCGTTTCGCTGCGGGGCGCGGCAGGCGGGTAGAGGGGCTTTGCCCCGAACACCGCCGCCGGGTAGAGGTGCAGGTGCTTTGCCACCGGGCCGTCATCCGGCGCGAACAGCTGGTCGGGCGTTTTGATCTCCTCGGCATAGCGGCGGAGCAGGGCGGTGACACTGCCCTGTGAGGAGCGGTCGCTCAGCAGCAGGAACTGTGCCCGCTGCACGGCCCGCTTGCGGTAGCGGATATGGCTCTGGTCGATCTGGCGCATCAGGGTGCTCATCTCTTCCAATGAATCCCGCAGCTTCTGGATGAGGGCACGCACGGCAGGGGCGGCCTCGCCGGGGGCACAGCGCTCCACCCGGGCGTAATCCAGCGCCAGCCGGGGCAGATGGTTTGCCTCGCAGTCGTCCAGCTCCTCTTCCAGATAAGCACGGTAGTTGAACAGGTTATCGCTGGTCTTGAAGCGGTGGTAAGCGGCGGCCACCACCTTTTCCTCGTACTGGTCGAAAAGCTCCAGCACCTCCTGCGGGGTGCGGTTGCGGGTGAGCCGGTCGATATAATGCCCGATGGACGCGTTCAGCGCCCGCAGGGACTTGTTCAGTGTTTCCAGATCGGAGGCCACCTCCCGCAGAACATTCTCATAGGGGCTCTTTTCCTCCCCGATGTTCTGCAGCAGCTGCCATGCCTTGTACAGCTTGCCGGTGTAGGTGACAACGCGCGGGTTCAGGATCTCCTCCAGCGCCTCCAGCAGGGGGGCCACCTCGGGCACAAAGGCAAGGGCAGGCTCTTCCTCATAGCTGCCGGGCTGCTCTTCCAGCCAGCCGGTGCGGCGCAGGCGGAGCAGAAAGCCCAGCGCAAGGGTATGGGGGTCCCGGGTGGGCTGTTCTGCTTCGTCGCCCGCGTCATCGGCATCCAGCGCCAGCGGCTTTGCCAGCGCCGCAAAGTAATCCTCGGCCCGGCTCACCGCTTCTGCCCGGGAGATGGAGTAATCCGCCGTGTGGCGGCACTCCTCCCACAGCAGGAGCAGCAGCTCCGCATAAAACGCCCGGTTGGGCCCCGCCAGCGGGCGGAACAGCCGCGGGCTGACCAGTTCAAACAGCTGCATCCAAAGGTTCCTTTCTTTCGATAAAATCTATCTTTTATTGTACCACATCACAGCCTTTTTTGCATCTTTTATGGAAAAGTTGCAAACAAAAAGCCCGCCCGGAGCAAAACCGGACGAGCCCGTTTTTCTTCTCACTGCCACGACAGAGACAAATGACGGTTATTGGCAACGCAGTCTTTCAAGTACAAATTGATCAGGGTCTGGTAAGGGATGCCCACCACTTCGGCCTGCTCCTTGAAGTAATCAATGGTATTGCTGTCAATGTTAATGGTGATCTGTTTTTTCAGCGCCTTGGCATAGGGATTCTTTCTTGCATTGCTGAAATCGTACTCTTTGAGCATAACACCGACCTCACTTTCCATAATATTTCGATTCAGTTTTTGTGGCCTTTCTGGCCGAGATAATACGGATGACAGTATCTGACGCACGGTAGCAGTGACACACGACAAGCAGATTTGCCCTACTGCTCAGGCCGAGAATGATAAATCTGTCCTCCTGTTCTGAATGCTCCGGGTCATCAATTACCAGTGCTTCCTCGTCATAGAAAACTGTCTTTGCTTCCAGGAATGAAATGCCGTGCTTGTGCTGATTGATGCGGTTTTTATTTTCATCCCATTCAAACTGTATGCTTTCCATATCTATATTATAATTATATTATAATTATAAGTCAAGTGTCACAGACGCAAAAAAGCCCCGGAGGGCGGCCTTTCAGCCACGCTCCGGGGAAAATCATATAATTTGTTTTGCTCAGGCATTTGTATCAATAGCCACCGAGATAGCCATGTAGGTCTGACCATTCACAGCTTTGACAACAACGCCAACCTGTGTCCATTTCGTGCTCTGTGCGATATTCGCGTTTCCAAGATTGCCGCCTTCTGCAATTTTCTGAACAAACTTATTCAGCTTTGTGCCATCATAGTCAAATGTCGTCACAAATGTAGCTGCACACTTACCATCTTTGGGGCCATCAATTTTGAACCAAACCTTAGACGAATAGCCAAACAGATTCAGCGAGAAATTCAAATCTCCATTTGCTACCTCATCAATATGTTGGCTTGCAATCGCTCTGCACTGTGCGTTGTTTTCCAGTTTCTTTCCCTCTGGGCGATTTGCATTGATTGTGCTCATCATCTGAGCTTCCGCCTGAGCCTCGGGGCTCTGGGCGGTATCACCGCCGCAGGCGGTGAACAGAACAAGTACCATGGTCGCCGCCAGAATCAAAGCGGCCAGTTTTTTCAGCATTTTCATGTCGGGACCTCCAGTCGTTTTGTTGTGTTTTTCATAATATGCGGGGTGCCTTTCCATTTTGAAACAGGGCCCCTTCTGACTTTATTTTATCCAACGACTGTCGCTTTTGTCAATTGCCAGCTTCACCAAACATTTTCTCCTGCTTTTGTTGTTTTTTCCAGAACGAATCTTCGCAAAGATCCTTTGCCATGCCCGGGGCAAAAACCGGAAAATATTTCCGGCGTTTACACAATTCTACCACGATTTGGTGCTAAACTTAAAGCAATGGGAACCGCCGGGTGCCGTTCCTGAACAAGGAAAAGGAGTTTGCCCCATGCAGCATGGTTCCCTGCGCGCTCCGGTGCGCGTTTTCATGGCAGCAGTTCTGCTGTGCCTGACCTTTCTGGCCGCGCCAAAGGCTGCGGCGGCACAATTGCAGAATGTGAACGGCATCACGCTGCTGTCCTTCGACAGCCAGCAGATCGTCTCCATCGGCAACCAGACCTCGGGCCGGTGCAGCTGGTACGCCCTGCGCTACGCCCGCACCATTCTGGATGGCAAGCCCTGCTCAGGCAGCGGGATGTGGTCGAACGGCGCGGTATGGTCTGCCGCCGGGTACTACGCTTACAGCGGCTCCCTTTCCGGCTGCCTTTCCCGCCTGTATGAAGAGCTGCAGGCCGGGCGGCCCGTCATTGTACATCTGAAAAACACCGCTGTCAGCGGCGTGTCCAAGCACACCAACCGCGTGACGAGCTATGAATACCACCTCTCTGGCTCCGGCTGGAAAGAGGTCAACTACCCCCACATCGCCACCAGCAGCACCTACGGACACTGGGTGTGCGTGGTGGGCATCTCCCCCACGGCAGACCCCGAAAACCTGCGGGAGAGCGATTTCTATGCGCTGGACCCCGCGCGGGTCAGCGTGAACGGCACACTGGCCGTAACAAAGCTTTTGGATGGCACCATCTGGACTGATAACTCTCCCTTAAAAGTCGCAGCCTGACGCTCCCTTACAAAACACAACAGCCCCCGGAACATGCAGGGTTCCGGGGGCTTCGTGTTTTGTATCGGGGGGTTACAGCTCCTGATAGGCGCTCATCATGGCGGGGATGAACTGCTTTTTGCGGCTGACCACGCCGGGCAGCGTCCAGCTGCCGTCGGCAGCGGGTCGGCTCTCAAAGCCGTTGCTCAACACCTCGGCGGCGTAGCGGCCGGTGCAGATGACCACGCTCTCCTCCTTGGGCACATCGGTCAGCAGCATGTAGAGGTCCTCCACGTTCTGCTTGTTGCGGGCCTCTTCCAGATAGGGCTGGAGCAGCGCCTGGGCGGCCTGCAGGTTTTTGCGGGTCATGTAGCTGCCCTGCGCCACGCCAAAGCGGATATCGCCGCACATGAACACCTTGAAATCCTGCAAAAAGACCTCTTCGGGGGTCTTGCCGTCCAGTTTTTCACCGGCCTCGAACATTTCGGTGGAAAACTCTTCAATGTCCACGCCTGCGATCTTGGCCAGACGTTTGGCGGTGTTTTCATCCACGGGGGTGCAGGTGGGGCTGCGGAAGGCCAGCGTATCCGAAAGGATAGCCGCCAGCAGCAGGCCCGCAATCTGGGGCGGGATGTCCACACCGTTTTCATCGTACATCTGGGTGATGATGGTGGCGGTGCAGCCCACGGGCTGGTTGCGGAAGTAGACCGGGCCGCTGGTCTCCAGACTGCCGATGCGGTGATGGTCGATGATCTCCAGGATCTCGGCCTGATCAAAGCCCTCCACGGCCTGGGTGGCCTCGTTGTGGTCCACCAGAATGATGCGCCGCTTGCGCAGGGCAATGACGTTGCGGCGGCTGACCATGCCGCAGTATTTACCTTCCTCATCGAGGATGGGGAAATAGCGGTGGCGCACCTTTGCCATCACCCGCAGCACATCGGCCACGGGGGTGACGAGGGTGAATTTGAGGATATCGTCCCGGGTCATATAATAGGAGATGGGGGCGCACTGGCTGATGAGCTTGCCCGCCGCGTAGGTATCCACGGGGGTGGTCATAATGGCAACGCCGGTCTCATCAGCAATGCGCTGGATGGTGCGGCCCACCTTGGCCCCATTGCAGATGATGAGCAGGGAGGCTTCCTTTTCAATGGCGCAGAGCTGGCTTTCGTACCGGTTGCTCAGAATGACGATATCCCCCTTTTCCACGCTGCTTTCCAGCATCTCGGGGGTGGCGGTGCCGATCTTGATGTGGCCGGTGGTGCAGACCGCGTCGGCATTGCCCACCACCATGGTGCCGTTCAGCGTTTCAAGGATATTCTTATAAGAGGTACGGCTCTTGGCCAGCACCGCGGTATCGAACACGTCCATGTTGGCGGTGGCAAGATCCTTCACGGTGATGATGCCCTCCAGCTCGTTGTCCGCGCTGGTAATGGACAGGGTGTCGATCTGCTGGTCGCGCATGATCTTCCATGCGCGGCGCAGGCTGGTGGAGCCCGGGATGCCCGGCATCTCGCGGTAATCCACGTCCCGGATCTTGGGGTTCACGTCGGTGCACATCCGGGGCGGCGTGACACCGAATTTTTTCAGGACGAACTCGGTCTCCTGATTCATTTTACCGGCACGGCGCGGCTCACAGACCAGCGTGCTGGTGCGGTTTTTGAGCTCCGCATAGGCAATGGCGGAGCAGATGGAATCGGTATCGGGGTTGCGGTGCCCGATGACCACGACCTTGTGTGCTTCTTTTGGCATAGGTTGTTCCCCTCTCTGGGTCAGATTCATTTACCTTCCGATCGGCCCCATGCCCCAAAACCACCGGGCACAGCTGCCAGCTACATTTTAACACATCCGGCACCGAGGGTAAAGGCGGCAGATATCTTTTTCTTGACAGCACCCCAAAAATCGTCTATCCTTGACCTGAATTTTTTCTCTTTGGAGGTCACCCCATGAAAAAGCTGTTCCGCGCCCTTTCCCTCTGCCTGACGCTGGCCCTGTGCGTGTTCGGCAGCACCGCCGCGCTGGCCGAGGCTCCCGCCGCCACGCCCGCCCCCCAGGACGAACGTGTCATCACCGATGTAAGCCCCCTTGAGGATCAGATCCGCAACATCGTCGGCTTTACCACCAGCACCGGCGGCCCCTACGATTTTGAACAGGCCGATCATAAATCTGCCGTGCAGGCCTACGGTGCAGAACCCGCCGAGGGTGCCGTGGCCCTGCTGCGCATCTACGCCCGGGCCGAGGACCGGGGCGATGCCTCCATCAATTCCAGCGGCCACTCCTTCCTCTCGGTGCGGAACGTTTCGGACCACGACATCGAGGTGGGCGGCCTGCGGATCGCGCCCGACACCGAGATGACCTTCAGCCCCCGCGGCAACCGCTGGGAGCACACCGGCATCTGGTACAATCTGGAGGGCTACTACAAGCGCTATCTGGCCGATTCCTACTACCAGAACATCTATGCTGTCCAAACCTCGCTGGATCAGGGCCAGCTGGACGTGGTCAACCGCAACCTTGCCAAATCTGACCACTGGTCGGCCTACTTCAACTGCGCCGCCTTTACCGAGAGCATGTGGAACGCGGTCTGCGCCGACACCCTTTCCGCCGGGCAGCCCTACACCCCGGAGAACCTGCGGAACGACATTCTGGCCAAGTACGGCGATCTGGCCGCATACAACCCCCAGATTCCCTACGACTACATCGTATATTATGGCACCAGCCTGACCCCCAGCAAAGAGTTTGCCTGATTTTTTGATTTGTTGGATACAACATCTTGATTTTCACGTCATTCCGCGCTATCATGGGTGTGTTTGAATCCACGCGCCAAGGGAGGACACCATGACAGACGCATCGACCACATCAAGACCGCTGTTCAACCGTCAACAGCTCATCTCACTTTTCCTGCCGCTGGTGGCAGAGCAGGCCCTCAGCATCTCCATCGGTCTGGCGGACACCCTGATGGTCTCCTCGGTGGGCGAAGCCGCCGTTTCGGGCGTGAGCCTGGTGGACTCCTTCAATGTGCTGATGATCCAGCTGCTCAGCGCACTGGCCACCGGCGGCGCGGTGGTCGCCAGCCAGTACATCGGCCACCGGGAGCCCAAACGGGCCAAGGCCAGCGCCGCACAGATCATGTTCATTATGATCTCGCTCAGCGTGGTCACCGCCGTCATCGTGGCGGTGGGGCGGCACGCCATCCTGCGGGGCATCTTCGGCTCCATTGACGCGGATGTGATGCGCTACGCTGAGACCTATTTTCTGCTCTCGGCCCTGAGCTATCCCTTTATCGGCGTGTACAACGCCGGTGCGGCCCTGTTCCGCGCCCAGGGCAACAGCAAGATCAGTATGCTTTCCAGCCTGGTGATGAACGTGGTGAACATTGGCGGCAACGCCATCCTGATCTACGGGTTCGGCATGGGCGTGATGGGTGCGGCCACCGCCAGCCTCGTGAGCCGGATGATCGCCTGCTTCACCGTGATGTTCCTGCTGCAGAAGCCAGACTGTGCGCTGCGCATCGACCGCCTCACCGACCTGAAGCCTGACCTCGACCTCATCAAGCGCATCCTGAAAGTCGGCATTCCCGCCGGCATCGAGAACGGCATGTTCCAGATCGGCAAGCTGTCGGTCTCCAGCCTGACCAGCACGCTGGGCACCGCCGCCATTGCCGCAAACGCCGTGGCAGGCAACATCTCCAGCTTCCTGAACGTGCCCGCCTCCGCCGTTGGCATCGGCGCGCTGACCGTTGTGGGCCAGTGTCTGGGTGCCGGGGAAAAGGTGCAGGCCAAGCGCTATTCCCGCCTGCTGCTCCTGACCGCCTACGCCGGGGACTGGCTGATGAATCTTTCCGGCCTGTTCTTCCTGAACAAGCTGGCGCTCTCCTGGTTCAACCTCTCGCCGGAGGCCTACGGCATGGCACTGGAGCTGATGGTCTGGTTCAACGCTGTATCGCTGATCCTGTGGCCCTCCAGCTTCACCCTGCCCAACATCCTGCGCGCCGCCGGAGATGCCGCCTTTACCATGACGGTCAGCGTCATCTCCATGTGGGTGTTCCGGGTGGCCTTCTGCTACCTGATGGTGCTTAAGTTCCACTGCGGCCTGCTGTTCATCTGGATGGGCATGTTCCTGGATTGGGCCATGCGCTCGCTGTTCTTCTGCGTCCGCTTTGTCCGCGGCAGGTGGATGGAACAAAAGGTGATCTGAGTTTCCGTATATCCGGCCCTCTCCGCCATTGCAGTTTTGGCGGGGAGGGCCTTTTTTGTGCAGGAAACCTGCATCCTGTCTCGTATCAATAGGCAGAAGCTTCTCTCCCCTGCATCCGCTTCCCCAAAGCATACCAAATTCCGCGCGGATGTGTTCACGATTTTGTCAGCTTTTTGTCTTGTTTTCTTCGTCTTTGCGCGGTATAATCATACGCTGCAAAGAACTTTAGGCGGGGCTGCGGCCCCCATTCCAGAAAAGGAAGTGTGTTCCATGCGCAACTGGTTTTCCCGCCATCCCGTTTCGTTCATGGCGTTTTATCTCCTGTTTTACCTTTCGGCGTTCCATTGGCTCGAAGTCCATATTGCCGTGCCCGATGTTCTGGTGCACTGCCATCTGGACGACCTGATCCCCTTTTGCAAATATGCCATCGTGCCCTACTTTGCGTGGTTCGTATGGATCCCGTTCACCCTGTTCTACCTGCTGTGGAAAGCGCCCCGGGCCGACTTCTGGCGGCTCTGCCTGCCCCTGTTTGCGGGCATGACCATTGCGCTGGCCTGCTATGTCATCCTGCCCACCGGGCTTGACCTGCGGCCCTACCGGGTGTACGGCAGCGATATCTTTGCTCAGGCCGTGCGGATGCTCTATGCCACCGACACGCCCCTCAACGTCTGCCCCTCCATCCATGTGTTCAACTCCGTCACCTTGATGATGGCCTATTACCGCAGCCGCATCTTTGAAACGCCGGGCCGCCGCTGGATGCGGCCTGCCTCCGCCGTGCTCTGCGTTTCCATCATTGCATCCACAGTCCTGCTCAAGCAGCACAGCTGCATTGATGTATTGCTGGGCATCCTGCTGGCCATGGCGCTGGATACCGGCATGACCGCACTGGAACGCAGCGACGCAAGAGCCTTGCAGCGGCTCTGAATCTGTACAGAAAAACACCCATGCCGGCGCTGGCATGGGTGTTTTGCATTTTGGGGCATTACGGAGCCGGGGCAGTGAACTCTTTCAGGTGCGCTGTATCCAGCTCTTCGGCATCTTTGGCCGCTGATGTATAGGAAATTTTCAGATATTTCAGGGCCGTATCGTTTGCCAGCAGTTTTTTGCAGGTTTCCGTATCAAACGTGATGTTGTTGGTCAGATCCAGCCAGATCAGCTGCGGCATCTGGGTCAGGGGAGTATAATCCATGTCCTTGTAGGCTTCCTGTGCACCCTGAGAGAGAGACATACTCAGATACTGCACACTGCTCTCCGCCAGCGGGGCAAAGCTGTCGATCTCCGGCCCTTGGCACAGCTGCAGAAAGCTCAGATTTTCCATCTGCTTCAGCGGTTCCAGCGAACCGATCCGGGTCACGTCCAGTCTCAGGACCCGCAAGTCAGCTCCGGCCAGCTGGGTCAGATCGACCTCACTGCCGGTGATCCACAGCATCTTCAGCGACTTCATCTGCGCCAGCGCCGAAAGGTCGGAGACATTGGAATCCGCCCGGATCCCGTCACTGCCATACTTCAGCTCTACCACAGAATCCAGCTTTGCAAAGGTCGGGAATGCGCTGCTCTCCACACTGGGCACACTCAAAAGCATCAGATTTTTGCATTCCTCCAGACCTGTCAGATCTGTAATGGGTGGGGCTCCCCTTCTATTATTGACCGACAATACCTGCAAGCTGTCAAAATGCCGCAGGTCTGCCAGAGAGGTCACCGGATCATACGTTCCCTCTACGCTGACTGCGCAGGCTGCCAGCTGCTCATTGCTGTTGACGTTTCTTCCAATGTCCACCCCATCCGGTGCATCTTTGACGATGAGATCCCCTACGCCGGTTCCGGAATTTATCGAGACCCGCTGATAATCCCAGACATCGCTGTGATAGATATCTCCCTTCGGGCGGTCAAGCCATTTCCGGACGTGCTTTTCCATCACAGGGTCCTGCCACTCAATGACATAATCCTCCCCATGCTCGGCGTGACTGGCCGGAACCGTAAGTGTCGTCTGCTGAACGAAAACATCCTGCATTTCCGAACGGAAAGGTCCCGGTCTCAGATTCAAAGAGCTTGCACATGCGCTGAACAAAAGCATTGCACAAATCAACAAACTCGACGCTTTTAACATTTTACGCATAACAGGCTCCTTTCCGTTTCGGCAAAATCTCTAGTTATATTTTACCATAGATTGTTTTTTTGTAAAGAAAAACCCACGATCTTTGCACAGGCATGGCAAAAATCGTAGGTTTGCTTAAAACAGGCCTTCCGGCAGGCAGATGTCCTGCTTGGGCACCTTGTCCCAGGAAAAGTCTGGAATCAGGCTTTCCGGGGTGCGGGGAGCCGGTTCAGGTTGGAGACCATAGGCAAAGGCAAGCCTGCCCACGATCTCTTCCGCCGTATACTTTGCCCGCAGGTTTTCCAGGCTCTGGTCCCCGTCCCGTTTGGACAGGCGGCGGCCATCGGGAGCCAGCAGGAGCGGGCAATGAGCAAACTTTGGGGCGGGCAGGCCCAGCAGACGGTAAAGATAAAGCTGCCGCGCGGTGGAAGAAAGCAGGTCCGCGCCCCGCACCACCTCCGTCACGCCCATGCGGGCATCGTCCACCACCACAGCCAGCTGGTAGGCAAACACGCCATCGGCGCGGCGGAGGTAGAAATCCCCGCAGTCGTGGAGCAGGTTCTCGGTGTGGGGGCCCATACAGCCATCGGTGAAGGTGATGTCCTCATCGGGCACCATGAGACGGTAGGCCGGGGCTTTCTTTTTGCTCTTTTCGGCGATCTGCTCCGCCGTCAGCCCCCGGCAGGTGCCGGGATAGATCACATTGCCGTCGGAGGTGTGGGGTGCGCTGGCGGCATGGAGCTGGGCACGGGAGCAGAAACAGGGGTAAACAAGGCCCTGTGCTTCCAGTTTGTTATAGCTCTCGGTGTAGATGGCGGCGCACTCGCTCTGGTAATAGGGGCCGTTGGGGCCGCCGCTGCTGCCGCCCTCGTCCCAGACAAGGCCCAGCCAGCGCAGGTCCTCTTCCAGTGCGTCGGCATATTTGCGAGGGCAGCGCTCGGCATCCAGATCCTCAATGCGCAGAACGATGCGCCCGCCCTGACTTCTGGCGCTGAGCCAGGCCAGCAGGCTGCAGGCCAGATTGCCCAGATGCAGCCGCCCGCTGGGGCTGGGGGCAAAGCGCCCGGTCACAGCGCTCACAGGCCCAGCTTCCACTCGCCGTCCACAGGCTGGGAGATGGGCGTGTTATAGAACTCGGCCACGGCCTTTGCCATGTACTCGGCATCCTTGCAGCTGGCGGTCTCCATTGCGGAATGCATGGCCAGCTGTGCCAGACCGATATCCACCATGGGGATCAGGATCTGGTGGCCCAGCAGGTTGCCCAGCGTGGAGCCGCCGGGAACATCCGCGCGGTTTGCGGCCACCTGCACCGGCACACCGGCCTTTTTGCAGATCTCGGCAAAGGCAGCGCCGGTAAAGCCGCTGGTGGTGTAGGTCTGGCGGGCATTGTACTTCAGCAGCACACCGCCGCCCATGACCGCCACGTTGGCGGGATCGCTCTTTTCGGGGTGGTTGGGGTGGGTGGCGTGGCCATTGTCAGCGCTCAGCAGCAGGCTGTTGGTGCAGGCACGGATGCTCTGCTCCCGGGTGACCCCCAGTTTTTCCTCAATGCGGGCCAGCACATTGGCCATCAGGGTGCCCTGTGCGCCCTGCCGGCTGGAGGAGCCCACCTCCTCGTTGTCGAACATGACCCACATATCACCCCGGCCTTCCTCCTCGCCGCGGCCCTGCAGGAAGCCCCACAGGGTGGTGTAGGCACATTCCAGATCATCGATGCGGCCGGACATGAAGTATTCGCCCTTCAGGCCCACGCGCTCGGCCTTTTCCCGGGTGCAGAGCACCAGGTCAGCGTCCACGATATCCTCTGCCTTGACCCCGGCCTCCTCAGCCAGAGCGTCCCGCAGGGTGGAGCCCGCCTCACCAAAGATGGGCTGCAGATCCACCTGAGGGTTGTACTTCATGCCGTTGTTCAGGTCATGGTTGAAGTGGATGCAGAGGTTGGGGATGACAGCCAGCGCCCGGTCGGGGTGGACCAGCAGGCTCCGGATGCCGTTCTCCGTGCGGACCAGAATGCGGCCCGCCACGCTCAGGGGACGGTCCAGCCAGGTGGGCATGATCATGCCGCCGTAGCCCTCGGTCTCCGCCTTGGCAAAGACAGTGTCCTTGCCGCCGTCCAGCTGCTTGATGCGCCAGGTGGGAGAATCGCTGTGGCTGGCGGTGACATGCCAGCCGGTCAGCTCACCCTTGGGCATCCGCCATGCCAGCACGGCAGAGGCATTGCGGGTGGTGTAATATCTGCCGCCGGGCACCAGCTCCCAGGCTGCACTCTCGGGGCAGTTCTGGTAGCCGTTCTCCTCCAGGAGCTTCACAGCCGCAGCCGTGGAGTGGAAGGCGCTGACACCGGCGTTCAGAAAATCGAAGAGACCTTCGACGGAAAAGGTGTTATTCTGCATTTTATGTTCTCCTTTATTTTCAGGTTATCCATTGCTAAACCTCTCCGTCATTGCTTCGCAATGCCACCTCTTCTAATAGGAGAGGCAGGGGCCTTTCTTGGCTCCCCTGTTAGAGGAGCTGTCGCCGCAGACAACTGAGAGGTTTCGCCACAATTATACCGTTTCTCTTATCAAAATGCAATCACACCGGGGCCATCTCGGCAAGCTGCTGTTCAAGCGCATGGCGGAGCTGGGCGGCGTGCAGGCCGCAGACCAGCTGGACCCGGGTGCCCTGCACCACAAGACCTTTATGGGGCAGAGAGAGCAGAGCCCCCATATCCAGCAGCGAGGCATCCCGCACCGTGAGCCGGAGGCGGGTGAAGCAGTTTCCCAGCTGGGCGATGTTCTCCGGCCCACCCAGCGCGGCAATGAACCGGCACACCTCCTGCGGGTCGGTGTACGGGGACTGGTCTGCGGAAAGGGCAGCTTCCCGGCCCGGGGTGGGCAGATCCTTTGCCTTGATGAGGATGCTGAACGCGGCAAAGTAGGTCAGGATCTCCGCAAAGCCCAGCAGATAGAGCAGCGGCATGTTCTGCAGCTGCTCCCCGGCGCTCAGGTTGAACACCAGCGACCCCAGCAGGTTGGAGGTAAAGGCCCGGACATGCAGGACATGGAGCAGCACCATAAAGCTGCCCGTAATGACCGCATGGGCCACCCAGAGCAGGGGCGAAACGAAGCAGAACAGAAAATCAATGGGCTCGGTGATGGAGGCCACCGAGGCCGTGACCGCCAGCGGAATCATAGCGGCGGCGGTACGGGCACGGTTCTCTTTGCGGGCCGTGAAGATGAAGGCCGCTGCAATGCCCAGATAGCCAAAGGTCTTGGTGAAGCCGGTGTACATCCAGACGATGCCGTCTGAGAGGGGCAGGCCCATGGTGTACTCGGTCATGCAGACGGCGTAAGCACCTGTGTAGGTCACAGAGCCTACGGTCAGGCTGCCGCCCAGCGAAGAGAACTGGAAGGGCATATAGATGAGGTGATGCAGGCCGGTGGGGATGAGCAGCCGTTCCAGAAAGCCGTAAAGGAACACACCCGCGTTCCCTGAAGCCGCGATCCAGCCCGTGAGGGCGCTGACCGCCCGCTGCAGCGGCGGGCAGACAAAGCAGAACCCCAGCCCCAGTGCCACCGCCAGCGCCGACAGCCACAAAAACGACCACCGCAGGCCCGAATAGAGCTGGGTGATCATGCCATAAAACTGCTTTTCGCAGGTGCGGTTGAAGAGCCACGCCGCCGCAAAGCCCAGCACGATGCCGCTTGCCACGCCGGTGTCCACCACCTGAATGCCCAGAATGGTGGTCTGACCCGTGCCCGCAAGGCCGGTCATCCCGTTCGGCTGGGCAAGCAGTCCCAGCGCTTCCAGCGCGGTGTGGTTGGCTGTGAGGAACACAAGGTAAGCCATCAGCGCCAGCAGGGCGGCATCCTGCTTTTCGGTTTTGGCGCGCACGGCAGCCACCCCCACGCAGAGAATGACGCTGAGGTTGTTGATGAGCACCATCATCCCGTTGTAAAGCAGCTGACCCATCAGCTGCAGCGGAGCCCACTGCAGCACCGGCAGCGCCTGACACAAGGGCTTGCTGGTGAGCAGCGCCCCCAGCACCAGCAGCAGGCCCGCCGCCGAAAGATAAGACAGCGGCGACAGCAGCGACTGTGAAAAGCGTTCCAGCCGCCGCAGAAATTTCTGCATCCGTTTCTCCCCCTTTTCCCGGTTCTTCACTCATTTCTCCCAGTTTGACCATGGCCGAATTATACGCGCCAGCGCAAAAAATGTCAATCCCGCCCGACTGAGAAAAAAAGGACAAAAGTTTGTATAGTTTGCACAGCCGGGGTGAAAAATCGTCCTGCGCACGCCGATTGACAACAGCCCGGCAGAACAGTATACTAGAAATGTACCAGAGCAGTTTCTCCGGCAGATGGGCCGGAACACGATAAAAGGAGGCTTTCCTATGATTCGCAAGCGTATTCTTTCCCTGCTGGTCTGCGCCGCCCTGCTGTGCGGCGTGCTGGCAGGCTGCAGCACCTCTTCCGGCAGCACTGCCGCTTCCAGCTCTTCCGCTTCTGCAAGCGAGAGCATCCCCTCTTCCACTGTGACCGCCGACACTGGCAAGGTGGGCCCGCTGGACGCAGGCGAGAACTCCCTGTTCTCCCTCTCTGACCCGGACGATGCCTTTGCCCCCTGCCTCGGCTGGGGCCCCGGCGTGTCCGGCTGCTCGCTGAAATCCGTCATCGCGGCGGCTTCCCTGCTGAAATGGGCCGATGGCTGCAACATGAGCATCCAGCCGGTCAGCGACATCAAAGATGCCTATACCCAGTGGTTCGACAGCCTGAGTGCCGATGACCAGCAGAGCTTTGCCGATGCCTGGCCGCTCATCAAGGCCGATGCCGAGACCCTGCTGACCGACAAGGACAGCATGACCGGCCGCATCGAGGATGCCGGTCTGGATGCCAAAGAACTGCCCGGCTGTTCCGAGGAAAACTGGAAAGCCCTGGCCGATGTCATTGACATACTGGTCCCGGCTTCCAGCGAGTATTGATCGTTCCGTCTGCCCCTGAATGCAAGAGACATAAAAATAAGCCCGACGTTGTCGGGCTTATTTTTATGTCTCTTGCATTCAGGGTGTACTGGCGGGTGCCCATGCCGATCTTTTCGGCCTGCTCCAGCGTTGCCTTCCACTCGACATTGGGGTTGGAATCCTTGAAGTTGTCGTGGTGGCAGTTCCAGCCGGGCTTTGCAAGGTTCTGGCCCAGCTGGCTGTTGGGCAGGGGCTGTGCGTTCAGGCAGGCATCGGCACAGGCCTGATCCAGCGCCACGGGGTCAAAGGAGGCAAACATGCCAATATCCGGCAGGATGGGGGCATCGTTCTCGCCGTGGCAGTCACAGTTGGGGCTGATATCCTGCACCAGGCTGATGTGGAAGCAGGGGCGGCCTGCACAGACGGCGGCGGCGTACTCTGCCATCTTGCGGTCCAGCTCCTCGTTGGCGCTGCTGTCGATGGAATAGATGGCATCGAAGTTGCAGGCACCGATGCAGCGGCCGCAGCCCTTGCACTTTTCGTAATCAATGACCGCCTTGTTGTTCTCATTGTAGCGGATGGCATCGGAGCCGCACTCTTTGGCGCAGCGGTGGCAGCCGCGGCAGAGCTCCTCCTGCACGGCGGGCTTACCGGAGGAGTGCTGCTCCATCTTGCCCGCACGGGAACCGCAGCCCATGCCAATGTTCTTGATGGCTCCGCCGAAGCCGGTCGCTTCGTGGCCCTTGAAGTGGGTCAGGCTGATGAAGATGTCGGCATCCATAATGGCGCGGCCGATCTTGGCGGTCTTGCAGTATTCGCCGTTGGGCACGGGCACCTCAAGCTCATCGGTGCCGCGCAGGCCGTCGCCAATGATGATCTGGCAGCCGGTGGTCATGGGCCAGAAGCCGTTTTCCTGCGCGCAGCTCAGGTGCTCCAGCGCGTTCTTACGGCTGCCCGGGTACAGCGTGTTGCAGTCGGTCAGGAAGGGCTGGCCCCCCTGCTCCTTGCACAGGTCTGCCACCACCTTAGCGTAGTTCGGGCGCAGGAAGGCCAGGTTGCCCAGCTCGCCAAAGTGCATCTTGATGGCCACGAACTTGCCGTCCATATCAATGCTCTTGATGCCCGCCGCAATGCACAGGCGGCGCAGTTTTTCGGTCAGGCTGGTGCCCACAGGACACCGGAAGTCGGTGTAATATACAGTCGATGCTTCCATAGGGATCTCCTCCGTTTTTGACAATTTCAGGCGCGGCACTCTCCCGCCGCCGGGTTCTCTCTTTATGGCTCCAGTATAACACAAGGCCGGGGCCGGGGCAACTGCCCCAGGGCGCAAAAAAGCCGCCCGTGCGGGCGGCTGGGGGGGTTGGGGAGCAATTTACGCAATGGCGGTGATGGCAGCCACGGCCAGGACGATCAGGCCCAGCACGATGCGGTAAAGACCGAAGAACTTGAAGTTATGGCGCTTGACGTAATCCATCAGGAAGCGGATGGCGGCAAGGCTGACCACAAAGGCGACCACGCAGCCCACCACGAGGACAGCGATCTCGGTGCCGGTCATCGCAGCGCCGGAGAGAACAAACTTGACCACCTTGAGCAGGGACGCGCCCGCCATAACCGGGATGGCGAGGAAGAAGGTGAACTCGGCCACACAGGCACGGGACAGACCCAGCAGCAGGCCGCCCACGATGGTGGCACCGGAGCGGGAGGTGCCGGGGATGATGGCCAGCATCTGCCACACGCCAACGATGAAGGCTTCGCGGTAGGTGATCTGTTCCAGCCGGGTGACATGCGGGGCGGTGCGGCGATTCTCCACAAGGATGAAGAGGACACCGTACAGGATCAGCATGGCGGCGACTGTAATGTAATTGTAGAAGCGGGTCTCAAACCAGTCGTCCAGCGGGCTGATGATGAGCACCGGAATGGTGGCGGCCACTACCTTGAACCAGAGCTGCCAGACGGCAGGTTTGGAGCAGACGCGGCCATGGCGCAGGCCGAAGGGCCAGAGCTTATTCCAGAACAGCACCACCACGGCCAGAATGGCACCCAGCTGGATGACCACGCGGAACATGGACATAAATTCCTCGCTGGCGTTGAACTTGACCACCTGCTCCACCAGGATCATGTGGCCGGTGGACGAGATGGGCAGCCACTCGGTGATGCCCTCCACAATACCCATCAGGATGGCTTTCAGTATTTCAAGAAACATGGGTTCTCCTCCCTGCAAAGCAGCACAGGCGCTCTGCACACATTCAGATTGGGTTCGCTCTCCAGTATATCATATTCTGAGAGCCTGCGCACGAAAAATCACAAATTTTATACAGGAGCACTGTCTGCTTTTTCTGTATTTATCTGCCGCGGGAAATATGCTATACTGGACACAACGTTTTTCCCTGTGTTTCCTTCTGACACGGAATGCCGGGCCAGATAACAACAGATTTTGAACAATGAGGTGACATCCATGAATATTCTGGTGATCGGCTGCGACCAGGTGGGCGCGGCACTGGTGCGGGATCTGGAACGCATCGGCCATGATATTTCCCTGATCGAAAAGGACCCCGAGCAGCTCAAGCGGCTGGACAGCTTTGATGATTATTCCTTTGGCGGCACAGCCCTTGTGGGCGACCCCACCGATCCCGACATCCTCAAGCAGGGCGGCGTGGAGAACTGCGACGCGGTGGCCGCTGTGAGCGAGGATGACTCCGTGAACCTGATGGCTGCGCAGATCGCAAAGAACATCTTCCGGCGCGAAAAGGTCATCTGCCGCGTCTCCGACCCGCATTTGCAGGTGCTCTACCACAAGACCTACGAGCTGGACACGATCTGCCCCACCATCCTGACAGAACAGGCAGTGTTCCGTGCGCTGGCGAAGTGAGGTTTTATCCCAAAATAGTTTTACCCAAAGTAATACGAGGTGTCAATATGAAAGTTTGTATTGCAGGCGGCGGGCGTGTTGGGCGGTATCTGGCCCAGAGCCTGCTGACGAACCACCATTCGGTGGTCATCATTGAACCCATCGAGGCCCAGTGCCGGATGCTGGCAGATTCGCTGGACATCCCCGTGATCTGCGGCGATTCCATCAGCGTGGACACCCTGCGCACCGCCGATGTTGGCAGCTGCAACGCCTTTGTGGCCGTGACCGGCTCGGATGAGGACAACCTCGTGGCCTGTCAGATCGCCAAGCGGGAGTTCGGCGTGGACCGCACCGTGGCCCGGGCCTCCAACCCGAAAAACCGGGAGCTGCTGCACACCTTAGGCGTGGACACCGTGGTCTGCGGCACCGACAACCTGAGCCACATTCTGGAACGGGAGATCGAGACGGATACCATCCGCCAGCTGCTCAGCCTGGGCGGCGGCACGGCCAGCCTGAACGAGATCCTGCTGCCCGAGAACTTCAAGTTTGCGGGCAAGGCCATCATGGATGTGCCCATTCCCGGCGATGCCATTCTGGTCAGCATCACCCGCGACACCGAGTTCATCATCCCCCACGGCAACACCGTTCTGCTGCCCTGGGACCGCATCCTGGTGCTGACGCAGGACGATACCTTGCACCTGCTGACCGATGCCTGGGAGCTGAACAGCAAGTGACGGAGCGGGAGCTGCGCCGCACGGCGCTCATCATCCCGCCCCGGGGCCGGGCTGTGCTCTGCTGCTGGGCCGCCATCCCGGGCCTGTTGGCGGCTCCCTTTGTGTTCTGGCAGAGCCTGCCTGCCGGGGTGGTGTTCTGCCTGCTCTGGGCCGCACTGGTGGCGGTGGTGTACCAGCGCGCCTGCAGCTATGCCGCCGCGCTGGGCGCGGAGACCCTGACGGTGTACTCCGGCATCGTCTTCCCGCTGCGGCGGGCGATCCGATGCAGGGCCGTAACAGGGCTGTTCCAGCTGCGCACGCCGCTGCTCCGGCTGGCAGGGGTATCGGTGGTCGTCATCACGGCACCGGGCACGCGGCTTATTTTACCGGCGGTCCCGGCAGAGCAGGCCGCTGCCCTCACCCATGCCCTTGCGGAGGAGATCCGATGAATGAACGCCGCCTGCACCCCTTTACCGTCCTGCGGTTTCTGCGCAAGACGCTGGTGGTCTATCTGCTGCCGCTGGTTCAGGTGCTGTTTGAGCGGAACTGGACAGCCCTGCACACGGCTCTGCGGCAGGATGCGCTGCTGTTCCTCTTACTCTGCGCAGTGAGCTGGGGCATCCTGCGTGTGAGCAGCTGGAGCATGGATGACACCGGAGTCTTTCATCTGTACTGGCGGCTGGGCATCCGGCTGGATCGTGCCCTGCGGGGCGAGATGCTGGCGGCACTGACCATCGACCGGCCCCTGCTCTACCGGATGGCCGGGGCAAGCCGCCTGACCCTTTACCCGGTGGGCGCGGTGCAAAAGCACACCCTTTCGGTCTGCCTGCCCAAAGCCGATGCCGAGGCGGTGGCAGACCAGCTGATGCCTCTAGTAAATCCTACCCTGCACCGGCCCGCCGGAGGGGAACGGGCGGCACTGGGCTTTCTGGGGGCCAACGGCCTCTCCACGCTGGCCCTGTTCGTGCTGGCCGTACGCCAGACCCGGGATGTTCCGGACTGGAACCCTGCCGTTTTTGCCCAGATCCAGGTGAACTTTCTGGCCCAATTCGCGGCGCGGTGGCTCCCTGCAGGCGCGGCGTGGCTGCTGGCGGCCGCAGGCTTTCTGCTGGGGGCCAGCCTGATGCGCAGCTTTGCCCAGACCGTGCACTACACTGTCTGGCACACGGCCGACCAGATCGGCAGCCGGGGCGGCTGGCTGGGGCACTTCGAGTGCCGGGTGCGGACAAGCGAGATCAGCTTTGCAGATGTCCGCATCTCCCCCGCCGCCCGGCTGATGAAACGCTGGCCGGTCTTTGTAACCGCGGGCGGCTGCTCCCCCGAGCTGCCGCTGTTCGTCTACCGCAGCGGCGAGGAGGCATTGTTCCGGGAGCTGCTGCCGGAGTTCCGGATGCCGCCTGACCTGCTGGCCCGCACCGAGCAGCGCAGTCTCATCTTTTTTGCACCGGCAGGCATTCCCTTTGCCCTCTGCCTCCTGCTGACGCTGGTCTCGGCCACAGTGCTGCCCCAGCTGACCGTGACCCTGCTCATCCCCACGCTCTTCTTTGGGGCACTGCTGGCCGGGGCCGCGGCCGGCTACCGACGGGAGGGCCTCTGGCTGCGGGAGGGCCGCATGACCCTGCGGCGGCAGCAGGGGCTCTACCTGCACTGCATCTGTGTGTTTCACCCGGATGTCTGCCTGACCGCAGCACAAAGCCCCTGGGCTGCCAGCGTTGGCCGCACCAACCTGACCCTGACCTTTCCCGGCTGGGTAAAGCTCAAGGTGAGGAGCGTGCCGCTGCGGGATGCGGAGAATTTTTTCAGATTTATGGAAACGAATTAAACCTCTCAGCCGCCGATCGGCGACAGCTCTCCCAATAGGGGGAGTCCTTGGCATAAAGATAAAGCTATTTGTTTTTAGGGGAAGTAAAATTGTTATGATTCATACGGTATTATTTGATTTGGACGGCACTTTGCTGAACACCATCGATGACCTGGCCGATGCAGGCAACTGGGTGTGCGCACAGCACGGGTGGCCGGAGTTTACGGTGGAGCAGTTCAAGCACATGGTGGGCAACGGCATCCCGAAGCTCGTGGAGCGGTTTTCGCCCGCCGATGCCCGCACACCGGAGCAGCTGGCCGCTACGCTGGCGGAGTTTACCGCCCGGTACGATGCCCACAAGGAGGACAAGACCGCGCCTTACCCGGGCATTGCTGCCCTCATTGACGCGCTGAACACCGCGGGCGTGCAGTGCGCGGTGTTCTCCAACAAGGCTGACCCGCTGTGCGGCAAGATCATCGAGCATTATTTCGGGGCAGGTCGGTTTGTTCTGGTGCGGGGCAGCCGCCCGGGCGTGCCCACCAAGCCCGACCCCACCGGTGTTTACAGCCTGATGCAGGACCTGCACGCAGACCCTGCCAGCACCCTGTTTGTGGGCGACAGCGATGTAGATATCCTGACCGGGCACAATGCCGGTCTACCTGCCATGGGGGCGCTGTGGGGCTTCCGGGGCCGCGCAGAACTGACTGCTGCCGGAGCCGATGCACTGGCCGGCGTGCCTGAGGATATTTTAGAATACGTTAGAACACATTAAAGGAACGACCCTCTCCGGTGCTGTGAAGCACGGACGGAGAGGGCCGATTTTTATTTGCAGACTGTTCACAGGATGTTTCTTGCATAAATTCCCCTGTTTTCCTATAATATAGTTCCTATTTGAAACAATTGAGAAACGGAGGACTTGCCCCCATGGCAGCTGAAAAGAAAACTTCCCCCAACGTAGAGAGCCGCCTGCGCCACAACATCCTGAAAATGCCCCAGGAGGTGTATGCCGCCAGCGGCATCGTCATCAACGGGCGGCGGCTGAAAAGCTTTGTATTCACCACCGACCTTGCCATCATCCGCAACTGCGACGCGGACGCGGTGTTCGCGGTCTATCCTTTCACGCCACAGCAGGCCATCAGCGATGCCATCATCAAGGCATCCTACATCCCGGTGTTCTGCGGTGTGGGCGGCGGCACCACCCATGGCGTGCGCACCCTGAACCTTGCCCGCGACGTGGAGAGCCAGGGTGCCATGGGCGTGGTGCTCAATTCCCCCATCTCTGACCTGAACCTGCTGGCGGTCTCGCGGGTGGTGGACATCCCGGTCATCATCACAGTAACAAAAGAGAACACCAACATCCAGAGCCGCATTGATTCCGGGGCATCCATCCTGAATGTGGCCTGCAGCACCGACACGCCCCGGGTGGTGGCAAAGATCCGGGAGCAGTTCCCGGATGTGCCCATCATCGCCAGCGGCGGCAAAACCGGCGAGAGCATTTCCGCCACCATTGCGGCGGGTGCCAACGCCATTACCTACACGCCGCCCTCTCCGGCTGTGCTGTTCAAGGAAATGATGGAGAAATATCGGGAATGATTTACGCAAGACGCTGTAACTTTTTTCTGTTACAGCGTCTTTTTTACGCCATGAAAGGAGATATTTCAGAAATTTTTGAATTTTTGCGAAATAATTGTTGACAAATCGCGGTCGATTGGCTATAATAATAAAGCACTGTTCAAGTGCACAAAATAAATATGGCGGTATAGCTCAGTTGGCTAGAGCATTCGGTTCATACCCGAAGTGTCACCGGTTCAAATCCAGTTACCGCTACCACGTTACAGAGTTTCGCTAAGATAAGGGGGACGGTCGTCCGCAGTAGTGGATGATGGATGTCGGAGGTTTTAGCGAAGCTCTGTGTTTTTGAGGCCCGTTGGTCAAGCGGTTAAGACACGGCCCTTTCACGGCTGTAACATGGGTTCGATTCCCGTACGGGTCACCAAAAAGCTTCTGATTGAAAAATCAGGAGCTTTTTTCTTTTTGTTTTTTCTACACAACAAAACCCCGCCGTCTGCATCACGCGGACGGCGGGGTTTTCAACATTTTATGAGTGCTTTGTGGAAAAGCTCAGGCTCAGCCCTTCTTGTGGGTAGGAACCATAACTTCCAGGCCGCCCATGTAGGGCTGCAGCACCTTGGGGATGGTCACGGAGCCATCGGCCTGCAGATGATTCTCCAGGAAGGCGATCAGCATACGCGGAGGAGCCACGCAGGTGTTGTTCAGGGTGTGGGCCAGATAGGTCTTGCCGTCCTTGCCCTTGACGCGGATGTGCAGGCGGCGTGCCTGTGCATCGCCCAGGTTGGAGCAGGAGCAGACCTCGAAGTACTTCTGCTGGCGGGGGCTCCAGGCCTCGATATCGCAGCTCTTGACCTTCAGGTCAGCCAGATCGCCGGAGCAGCAGTTCAGCTGGCGCACGGGGATCTCCATGCTGCGGAACAGCTCCACAGAGTTCTTCCAGAGCTTCTCGTACCAGTCGGCGCTCTCCTCGGGACGGCAGACCACGATCATCTCCTGCTTCTCGAACTGATGGATGCGGTAGATGCCGCGCTCCTCGATGCCGTGTGCGCCCTTCTCCTTGCGGAAGCAGGGGCTGTAGGAGGTCAGGGTCAGGGGCAGAGTTGCCTCGTCCAGGGTCTGGTCGATGAAGCGGCCGATCATGGTGTGCTCACTGGTACCGATCAGGTACAGATCCTCGCCCTCGATCTTGTACATCATGGCATCCATTTCGGGGAAGGACATCACGCCCTGCACCACGTTGCCGTGCATCATAAAGGGAGGAATGACATAGGTGAAGCCCTTGTCGATCATAAAGTCGCGGGCATAAGCCAGCACAGCCTCGTGCAGGCGGGCAATGTTGCCCAGCAGGTAGTAGAAGCCATTGCCGGCAACGCGGCCAGCAGCGTCCATATCGATGCCGTCAAAGCTCTCCATGATCTCGGTGTGGTACGGGATGGGGAAATCGGGCACCACAGGCTCGCCAAAGCGCTGAGCCTCCACGTTGTAGGTGTCATCGGGGCCGATGGGCACGCTGGGGTCGATCATCTGGGGGATGGTGTACATGATCTCCTGGATGCGGTCAGCCAGCTTGGCTTCCTCGGCTTCCAGCTCTGCCATCTTGTCCGCGTCGGCCTTGACGGCGGCATTGTTGGCATCGATCTGTGCCTGCAGCTGGGCCTTCTGGGCCTCATCGGTGCACTTCTTCAGCTGACCGAACAGGGGGCCGTTGGCCTTGCTCAGCTTGTTGCGGGCAGCCTTCAGGCTCTCAACTTCCTTCAGGCACTCGCGGTACTTTGCGTCCTTCTCGATGACTTCATCCACCAGAGGGAGCTTGGCATCCTGGAACTTCTTCTTGATGTTTTCCTTGACAGCATCCGGGTTGTCACGGACAAATTTGATATCAAGCATGATTTACTCTCCTTACTCTATTTCGGTTCGCATGGGGCGGGTAAGCCCTTTCCCATGCCGTTCAAAGGCGGCGTGCGCCTTAGATCGCTATGTTTTTCTTCTCGGGCAGGCTTGCCTTCGTACAACCTCTCAGTCGGGCTTGCGCCCGCCAGCTCCCCTAGCAGGGGAGCCTCTGGCGTATACGAAAAGCTTCCATCGGCTGCCAAGGCCCCTCCTACTGGGCAACAACAATGACGGAGAGGTTTAATCCTCAACCTGATATTGCCCTAATAAGTTTGCAAAAGCCTTCAGCTGCTCATCTGAGTAGAAATGGACGGTCAGCTTGCCCTTGCCGTCGTGGTAGGCCACATTGACCTCACTGCCCAGTGCCTGCTTCAGGCTCTCCTCCACCTCCACAGGCAGGGTGCCGCGCGGGGCGGGCTCCACAGGCTCTTTGGGGGGCTTGGCCAGCTTTTTGCACAGGGCCTCTGCCTGCCGGACATTCAGCTCATGGTCGGCAATGATCTGTGCCGCCTGCTCCTGCAGCTCCGGGGTGGGCAGGCCCAGCACCACCTTTGCGTGGCCGGTGGTGAGGAAACCGCCCTTCAGCAGCTCCAACACCGTTTCGGGCAGGTTGAGCAGACGCAGGCTGTTGGCCAGCGCACTGCGGCTCTTGCCCAGTTTGCGGGCGGCCTGCTCCTGGGTCAGGTCACAGCGGGTCATCAGCTCCCGGATGCCCAGTGCTTCTTCCACCGGGTCCAGATCCTCGCGCTGAAGGTTTTCCACCAGCGCCAGCTCCATGGCCTGCTCATCTGTGACATCCTTCACGACGACAGGAGCCTCGGTCAGGCCCGCCATCCGGCAGGCACGCCAACGGCGCTCACCGGCCACGATGAGATAGCGGTCCACCCCGTGGGGCCGCACCGCGATGGGCTGCAGCAAACCGTGCTCTGAGATGCTGGCCGCCAGCTCTGCCAGCGTTTCCTCATCAAAGGTCTTGCGGGGCTGGGCCGGGTCCGGCTCGATCTCCCGCAGGGGCAGTGTCTCGATCCGGTTATCGGACTCAAAACTGGGGGCTGTGTCCTCAAACAGACTTTCCAGGCCCCGGCCCAGTCCTCCTCTTTTTTTTGCCATAGGTTACGCTTCCCCCTGCTTCACTTGTTCCAGTGCGCTTTTCTGCTCGGCGGGGGCACTGTTCCCTTTTGTGCGGCGGCGTGCCGGTTCATGCGGGCGGTTGTTCTTTACGAACTCAATGGCGAGATCCATATAAGCCTCGCTGCCCTTGCCCTTGGGCTCATAGAAATTGATGGGCTGGCCGTAGCTGGGCGCTTCCGAGATGCGGATGGTACGCGGGATGGTGGTCTTGTAGACCTTGGTGCCAAAATACTTTTTGACCTGATCCACCACCTGCAGCGTCAGGTTGAACCGCCCGGAGAACATGGTGAACACCACGCCCTCGATGTCCAGATAGGGGTTGTACTTCTTGCGGATGGTCTTGAGGGTGCTGATGAGCTCCGACAGGCCCTCCAGTGCGTAATACTCACACTGGATGGGGATAAGCACGCTGTCGCAGGCGCACAGACCGTTCAGGGTGAGCAGATCCAGGCTGGGCGGGCAGTCCACAAAGATGAAGTCGTAGTCCTTCTGCACCGAGGCCAGCGCCTTGCGCAGGCGGCTTTCGCGGCCCGGCAGGTCGATCATTTCCAGACCCGCACCCGCAAGCCGGGTGTTGGAACCGATGACATCGGTGCGGAACTCGGTCTTGCGGATGGCATCCTTTGCCTCCGCCTCACCGATCAGCAGCTCATAAGTACCCACATCGACACTCCGCTTGGGAATGCCGTAACCGGTGGTGGTATTGCCCTGCGGGTCCAGATCGACGATGAGCGTCTTTTTGCCCAGAGCCGCAACGCAGGACGAAAGGTTCACGGCCGTGGTGGTCTTGCCCACGCCGCCTTTTTGGTTTGCAATTGCAACGATTTTAGCCACGCTCTTTGTTTCCTCCCGGGAAAATTATTTGTTCCACGTGGAACATTCGAGGCCGGGCCCCGCTGTTTTCCCACCAGCAAAGCCCCTTTAAAGACTAGTATAGCACATCAGCGCGGCTTTTTGAACCTGTTTCCTGATTATTTTGCGTAAAAACCCTGTGGAATTGCATTTTTTGTGAAAATTGCGATGCGTTTTATCTTTGCGCGGCTGCGGTTGGAATGCGCACCGTGTATTCGATATAGCCGTCCCGCTCTTCCCTGTGGGCCGTGGCAGGCACACCGTTGTCCGTCATCAGCCGGATGGCATGGTCGATGGTGTTGACAAAGATGCGCACATCCTTGACCATGGAGATGCGGTGTCTGCCCGGGGCGGCGGCATTGAGCACCTGCTCAATGTACAGGTCGGTCTGCCGGGCATTCATCCGCCGCTTGGCAATGGTGATAAGGGCTTCGCTCCGCCGGTTCTCGGGCAGGCGCAGGACAGCCCGGGCGTGGCGCTCGGTCAGGCCATTGTCCAGCACGAACTGCCTTTGGTCGGTGGTCAGCTGCAGCAGCCGCAGCTTGTTGGCAAGGGTGGGCTGTGCCATGCCCAGCCGCTTGGCCGCCTCGGCCTGGGTGCAGTCCCAAAGGGCGATCACATCCCGCAGCCCTTGTGCCTGCTCAAAGGGGTTCAGATCTTCCCGCTGGATGTTTTCCAGCAGACCCAGCGCCGCAGTCCGCTGGTCGCCGCAGTCGCAGAGGATGGCCGGGATGGTCTCCATCCTGGCCAGCTTGCAGGCACGGAGCCGCCGCTCCCCTGCCACCAGCTCGTAACCGCCCTCGACCTTCCGCACCGAGATGGGCTGCAGCAGGCCGTTTTCCCGGATGCTCTGAGCCAGCCCCGCCAGCTCCTTTTCATCAAAAACTGTCCGAGCCTGAAACGGCGAGGGACGGATGCTTTCCACAGGCAGGGTGTAGATCTTTCCGGCAGATTTCTTCCATTCAAACATGATTCTTTCCCCTTTCGCTGAAATGTGACACGGTTTTCCACTGTTTCCCGGGAAACGGTGGAAAACTCACTCATTGCAGTTCCAGTGTACCAGAAATCAAAAAGCCCTGCCAGAAGAATCGTTCGGCAGGGCTTGGCATTTATCTTGCGGTTTTGCGTTATTTCAGCGGAGACTTTGCGATCTTTCCACCGTTTCTGGGGTAGGCTGTCGGAGTTTGCGAAATCTTTTTGCAGAGGATGAGGGTGCGGGTATCGCCGCCCGGCAGATGCAGGGTGCGGGTCTCCTTATACTCACCGCCCAGCTTCCGGATGGCACCGCGGGCTGCAGCCAGCTCCTCCTCGCCGGAAGCACCCTTCATGGCAAGGAAGCTGCCACCCACCTTGACCAGCGGTAAGCAGTACTCGGCCAGCATGGGCAGAGCCGCCACCGCACGGGCAGAGGCCAGATCAAACTGCTCCCGCCATGCTTTGCGGGCGGCTTCCTCAGCGCGCTCCTTGGCAAACTCCACCCCGGTCAGGCCCAGCTGAGCGCAGGCATACTTCAAGAACTCCACCCGCTTGCCGGTGGGCTCCATCAGGGTCAGCTCCAGCTCGGGCTTGTAGATCTTTGTCACGATGCCCGGGAATCCGGCACCGGCACCCACGTCCACCATCTTCCCTGCCACCTCGGGCTGGCTGGCAAACAGCAGGCTGTCGAGGAAGTGCTTGTCCTCAATGCCCTCTGGGTCGGTAATGGCGGTCAGATTGACCTTCTGGTTGTAGTCCACCAGGATCTGCGCAAAGGCATCCAGCTGGTCCAGCTGTTCCCCGGTCAGCGCAATGTTCCACATGGAACATTTTTGCTCCAGTCTCGCTTTATCGATCATTTCGCACCTCTCGTTCTCGATTTCAAATCGGCGCAGAACAAAAATGCGGTCAAGAGATTTTCGTGCGAATGCACGAATCTCCAGCATTTTTGTTTGAAGCCTTCTTCTTTGGGGTCACCAGGGGCGAGCAGCCCCTGGTTCGTGCCTCCCGCGCCTCGAAAGTAGCGGGTGCTTTTCTGGTTCTCTTTTGGCAGGCAAAAGAGAACTCAGTCTCCATTCAAAACAACATAAACAGGCTCATGGCGTACCGCCGGCAGGAACTTTTCCAGAACATCCTTCGTGTACAGCTTGAGCGAGGAGGTGTTGATGCAGGGGTGGCATCCCAGAAACTCCCCCTTGACCACATCCTCATCCATGAGAAGCTGAACTTTGTTTTCCTTGTCGTTCGCCAGCCCCATAACAGACGAGGAGCCCGGCGTACAATCCAGATACTGCTCCATATCCTCCGGGGAGGCAAAGCTCAGGCGGGAAATGCCCAGCTGATGGGAGAGCTCCTTTGTCTTGAAGGGCTTGTCCCCCGGCATCATCAGCAGGTAGAAGTTCGTTTTCTGCCGGTTGCAAAGGAACAGGTTCTTGCAGACCGTGGCACCCAGGCTGTCATCAATGACCATGCAGTCCTCCATGGTGTCGGCCCGCAGAAAGGCATGGTCAGTGCGCCAGTACTCCAGCCCCAGCGCATCCAACAGATCATAGGTGCGGATCTCTTTTTCAAGCCTGCCCGTACAATCGGCAGGGCGGCCCTTGTATAGAACCAATTCCATAAAGTAACCCTTCTTTCTTACCATCCTCGCCCTCTCAGGCCGCTTCGCGTCCAGCTCCCCCAAAGGGGGAGCCATTGGCAGGGTTGATTCTACGTTCTGATCAAACCGCCAGAGCCTCTCCCTTTGGGAGAGGTGGCAGTGCAAAGCACTGACGGAGAGGGCAACCCCATTTATCGTTTTGCAGCAGCCAGCGCAATACTCAGCTGCGCCACATCGGAGGGTGAAACGCCGGGGATGCGGCCCGCCTGCCCCAGATTCTTCGGACGGATGCGGGTCAGCTTCTCACGGGCTTCCAGCGTCAGGCCGGTCAGGTCAGCATACTCAAAATCTGCGGGAATCAGGGTCTTTTCGTGGCGGGCCACGTCACGGATCATCCGATCCTGCCGGGCAATGTAGCCTGCGTACTTGATCTCGGTCTCCAGCCGCTCGGCCAGCATGGGGGTGATGCCCTCACCCCAGCCGATCACACCCGCCAACAGCGGATAGCTGATCTCAGGGCGGCGGAGCAGCTCCTCGGCAATGCCGCCCTCAGCGGCAGGGGTCAGCCCGGCTGCTTCCATGGCAGCACGCAGGTCAGCGGTGCGCAGATGGGTCTCGTGCAGGCGGCGGCGCTCCGCTTCCAGAATGCTCTGGGTGTGCTGGTATTTTGCCCAGCGGTCATCCTGCACCAGACCATACTCCCGGCCAATGGGGGTCAGCCGCTGATCGGCGTTGTCCTGCCGCAGGGTCAGGCGGTACTCGCTCCGGCTGGTCATCATGCGGTAGGGATCCATGACCCCCTTTGTGACAAGGTCATCCACCAGGGTGCCCAGATAACTGGTCTGGCGCTCCAGGATGAGCTGACTCTCCCCTTTTGCACTGCGGGCAGCGTTCAGACCGGCCAGCAGACCCTGCGCGGCGGCTTCCTCGTAGCCGGAGGTGCCGTTGAACTGGCCCGCGCCATACAGGCCCCGCACCACCTTGCTCTCCAGCGTGGCCTCCAGACTGGTCGGGTCTACGCAGTCATACTCGATGGCGTAGGCCGGGCGCATGATCTCAATGTGTTCAAACCCCTGAATGCTCCGGTAAAAGGCGTTCTGCACATCCTCGGGCAGGCTGCTGGACGCACCCTGCAGATACATCTCCTCTGTGTTCTCGCCGCAGGGCTCCACAAAGATGGGGTGCCGGTCCTTGCCCGCAAAGCGCACCACCTTGTCCTCAATGGAGGGGCAGTACCTGGGGCCAATCCCCTCGATCATGCCGCCATAGAGTGGGCTGCGCTGGATGTTGTCCAGAATGATCCGGTGGGTCTCGGGGTTGGTGTAGGCGATCCAGCATTCGACCTTGTTGTGCATGGGTGCATCCGTCAGAAAGCTGAAGGGCTGCAGCTCGCTGTCCGGGTCGCCAGGCTGGCATTCCAGCTTGGAGAAGTCGATGCTTCTCCGGTGGACGCGGGCAGGCGTACCGGTCTTGAACCGCCGCAGAGGCAGACCGGCGGCTTTCAGGCTTTCAGTCAGGGCATTGGCGGCGTGCATCCCGTCAGGGCCGGAAGCATACCACGCATCACCGACAAAAATTTTGCCGCCCAGGTTGGTACCCGTGGCAATGACCACACACTTTGCGCTGTACTCCCCGTTCAGCTGGGTCACAACGCCCTTGACATGGCCGTTCTCCACCTCAATGCCCACCACCTCGGCCTGATGGATGGCAAGGCCGGGCGTGAGTTCAAGGGCGTGCTTCATATATTCGTGGTAGCGCTTGCGGTCGGTCTGAACGCGCAGGGCATGAACGGCAGGGCCTTTGCCCTTGTTCAGCATCCGGCTCTGCAGGTAGGTGGCATCCGCCGCAAGGCCCATCACACCGCCCAGCGCATCCAATTCGCGTACCAGCGTTCCTTTTGCAGTTCCGCCGATGCTGGGATTGCAGGGCATGTTGCCAATGGCATCCAGGCTCATGGTAAACACCGCCGTTTTGGCACCCAGCGTGGCAGCAGCGTGGCCCGCTTCAATGCCAGCGTGGCCCGCGCCTATTACGATCACATCATAATCTCCTAAATGGTTCATAACTTTTTCGGATTCCCTCTATTGTCAATGGAACAATCGAAACTGTACCTACACAGCCCGTCGCGCAGCGACTTCAAATCGGTGGAAAGCAAAAATACGGTTAAGAGATCTTCGCGCGGGAGCGCGAATCTCCAGCATTTTTGTTTGGAGCTCACTTCTTTGGGGTCACTAGGGGCGAGCAGCCCCTAGTTCGTGCCTCCCGCGCTTCGAAAGTAGCGGGTGCTTTTCTGGTTCTCTTTTGGCACGCAAAAGAGAACATTCCTCATTACTTCCCCACACAGAACCGCTCAAACACTTCATTGATGACATTCTCCGACGCATTTTCGCCGGTGAGGTCACAGAGGGCATCCAGCGCATCGTCCACACAGACCGATACAGCATCCAGTCCGAACCCGCCGCTGACCGCATCCAGCGCACCGGCCACTGCATCCCGCGCACGGGTGGCGGCGGCAAGCTGGCGCTGGCCCGAGAGGCTGGCAGCGTGGGGGTCGATGTTGTTGGTGCCCAGCAGGCGGGCAACGGCAGCAGCAATCACCCTGCGGCTCCCCTCTTCCTGGCAGCAGACCGGGATCACCATGGCAAAATCGCCTGCAATGATCTCTGCGTCAAACTGAGTGGGCTTGTCCTCTTTGTTGACCAGTGCAATGGCCGGGCGACCGGCGCACCGCTGCGCCAACGCAAGATCCTCCCGGGTCAGGGGCTCAGAGCCATCGAACACCGCCAGGATCAGCCCTGCCTCTTCTAGCTTTTTCCAGCTGCGGCGGATACCTTCGGCCTCGATCGCATCCTCGGTCTCCCGCAGACCGGCCGTGTCGAACAGGTTCAGCCGGATGTCCCCCAGCCGGACGGCCTGCTCCACCACATCCCGGGTGGTGCCCGCCACGGGGGTGACGATGGCCCGGTCGAACCCGGCCAGCAGATTGAGCAGGGTGGACTTGCCCGCATTGGGCCGCCCCACGATGGCACAGTCCACACCCTCCCGCAGGACAGCACCGGCATCATAATTCCGGATGAGGGTGTCCAGCTCTCCCTTCACGGCAGTCAGGGTGGATATCAGCTGGGCATCCTCCAGCGCGGGAACGTCCTCCTCGGGGAAATCCACCCAGGCAGTCAGATGGGCCTGCAGGGCGGTCAGGGCATCCTTTTCAGCCCCGATCTTCTTCGCCAGCGCGCCGTTCAGGGAGGCATTGGCCAGCGCCGCACCCTGTCGGCCATCGGCAGAAATCAGGTCCATAACGGCCTCGGCCTGGGTCAGCCCCAGCTTGCCGTTGAGGAAGGCGCGGCGGGTGTACTCGCCGGGGGCGGCGGGGGCGGCACCGGCTGCGATGCAGCTTTCCACCAGCCGCCGGGCCACCGCACTGCCGCCGTGGCAGGAAAGCTCCACTACATCCTCGCCGGTGTAGCTGTGAGGTGCCCGGAAGAAGAGTGCCACGCCCTCGTCAAAGGCTTCCTCCCCTTCCATGAAATGCCCAAACAGAGCGGTGTAGCCCTTGGCATCTTCTACCCGCTTTGCCGGGTTGGCCGGGTGGAACACCTTTGCCGCCACGGCATAGCTCTCTGGGCCGGAAAGACGCACCACGGCAATGCCGCCTGCGCCGGGCGCGGTTGCAATGGCCGCGATCGTTGAATGTTCCATGTTGGTGCTCTCCCTCCGCTCTCAAATCAGAATTATTGTATCACGAAGCGACGAAAAAGGAAAGAGACAAAAAGCCCCCTTCCAGTTTTCCACCGGAAGGGGGCAGCATTGTGCAAAACTCAGCGGAGTTTACAGCTCAATCTTGCCAAAGCTGAAATCGGCAAAATCATCCACGCGCTCGGTACGCTTGGGTGCCACGGGTGCGGCAGTCTCTGCGTCACGGGGAGCATAGGTGCGCTCGGGCACACTGGAAGGACGAGGACCGCGGCTGCCTGCGGGGCGGCCATTGCGGGGACCGCCATTCCGGGGGCTGCTGCCGCGTCCGCCGCGGAAGCCGCCATTGCGGTTGCCGCCGGGGCGGCGGCCATTGCCCCGCGGGCGGCGCTCGCCGTAGGTGTTGTCGGTCTGGGCATCGGGAGCAGTGGAATAGATGACCACACGGCGGTCACGCCCCTCCCCCTTGCTCTCGCTGCGCACACCCTCCATCTTGCCGATGGCAGAGTGGATGATGCGGCGCTCGTAGGGGTTCATGGGCTCCATGGCAAAGCTGCGGCCGGTCTTGCGCACCTTGTTGCCAATGCGCTGTGCCAGCACGGTCAGGTCATTCTCACGCTTGTCGCGGTAGCCGGCCACATCCAGGCCCAGCTTGATGTAATCTCCTTCCAGACGGTTGGCCACCAGGCTTGCCAGATAGGACAGGCTCTCCATGGTCTCGCCGCGGCGGCCGATCAGGGCACCCAGCTTCTCGCCATCCAGACGGATGATGGTGGCCTCGCCCTTCTGCACGGCGCTGAAGGTAACATTCTCCACGCCCATCAGGGCAATGACTTCCTTCAGGTAGTCCACAGCGGCCTTGACCTTGGCGTTCTCTTCGATGTTGATGGGAACTTCCGGCTCCTCACCCTCTGCGGCGGGGTCAGCAGTCTCCTCAACGGGAGCGGCCTCCTCTGCCACAGGGGCAGCGACAGGCTCTTCGGCCTTGGGTTCCTCAGCGGGAGTTTCCTCCACAACAGGCTTCACCTCAGGCTCCACCTTCTCCTCCACCACGGGAGCGGCCGGGGCATCGGGCTCTTCCACGCTCACACGCACCTTGGCGGGGGTGGTCTTCAGGCCCAGAAAACCAGTTTTCTGAGGCATTTCGAGCACTTCATAGCTCACATTCAGGTCGTCGGCCTGCACGCCCAGCAGGGCGCAGGCTTTTGCGCGGGCTTCATCGACCGTCTTGCCGGTCGCTTCCTGAGTACGGATCATAACCGTCAATCCTCCTTCTTGTTTTCCAGCTCGCTCAGCGGAACGGTGCGCTCGTCCTTATAGCGCTCCTCATCCAGCTTGCGGGCATACTCCAGGCGGCGCTTGTTCATTTCGCTGGCGGAGATATTTTTCTCCACGACCTCGCCGGTCTTTTCATCCGTGACCTTGATGGTGGTGCTCTTTACACCGCGCTTCTGCTCCTTCTTGCGGGCAGCCATCTCGGCGGCGACCTCTGCCTTCATCTTCTCAGGGTCGTAGATCTTCTTCATCAACAGGCTCTGCACGGTCATCAGGATGTTGGAAACAACGTAGTACAGAGAGAAAGCGCTGGGCACGGTGAAGCAGAAGAAGACGTACATCAGCGGCATCATATACATGGTCAGCTTCATGCTGCCCTGCATCTCCTGGCCGCTGGCCTTCATGCTGATGTGGGTGGACAGGAACATGGTCACGATCGCCAGGACCGGGAGGATCAGCAGGGGCAGGTTCTCTGCAGCCAGGCTGTATTGGGGCACACGGGTCAGGTCGATGCCAAAGAAATCCATGTGCTGGCCGAACTCGGTGATGGTAGCCACCTGATCCGGGGTGAAGCAGGAGGAAACGGTGCTCTCGCCTGCAATGACCTGTGCAATGATGTTGGTGTCGCGGGTCACGGTGGTAAAGCTGATGCCCATGGCAGTCAGGGCCTCACCTGCGGCGGTCAGGGCATCGGCACCAATGTGGAAGATGCGCTGCAGCGGGCGGTACACCACCTCGATAACACCGAACATGACCAGGAAGTTGACCAGCATTGGCATACAGCCTGCGGTGGGCTTGTAGCCCTGCTCCTGCAGCTTCATCAGCTCTTCCTGCTGCTTTTCGGGCTTGTCGCGGTACTTTTTCTGGATCTCGGCCACCATGGGCTGGAAAGCGCTCATGCGGGCCATGCTCTTCTGCTGGTTGAGCTGGAGGGGGATCTTGATCACGGTGATGAGCAGGGTGAACAGGATGATGTCCCAGCCGTAGTTGGGGATCAGCTTGTAGATCCACTCCATTACATAGCCCAAGGGCCAGCCCAGGATGTACAAAGGATTCATAGTTTCGTCCATTCTGCCCCGCCTGTGGTGCGGGACGTTTAGATTTTTATGAGAAGGACACCCCGCCCACAGTGCGGAGCGTCACAAGAAGCAAAAAAAGCGGATGAAACCTCTCAGTCAACGCCTGCAGCGTTGCCAGCTCCCCTAATAGGGGAGCCCTTGGCAAAACCGTCAACTGGATCGGACTGCCAAAGCCTCCCCTACCAGGGGAGGTGGCATTGCGAAGCAATGACGGAGGGGTTGTACAAAGGAGCCGTGTATCATAAGCACGCTGCTTAACCGTGCCGCCCCCGGAACAGCTTTGCCGGGGACAGTCTCCGCTCCGGGCTCACCCAGCGGCCTTTGGGCGGCACCGGGTCAAAGCCCCACCGGCCAAGGGGGTTGCACCGGGCGATGCGCCAGGCGGTGAGCAGCAAGCCCTTGATGCAGCCATGGGTCTGGATGGCTTCTATGCCATACTGGCTGCAGGTGGGGGTAAAGCGGCAGTTGCGGCCCAGCCCCGGGCTGATAAAGCGCTGGTAGAACCGGATGGGCGCACAGAGCGCGTTCCGGCAGACGCGGGAGACGGGATTCACTGTTTTGCGGCCCGGTCTGCGGGCGGGACCGTGGCAGGGGGCTTTGCGCCCGGCTGCTTTGCCTTGTCGGGCAGGCCAGCCTGGGCAAAGAGCCTGGCCACCACTTCGCTGAGCTGCCAGCTCTTCAGGCGGGGGGTCATGCCCCGGGCCACGAACACCAGATCATAGCCGCCGATGTTCTGATCCAGATGCTCATCAATGGCAGCCTTCATCACGCGGCGGGCGCGGTTGCGTTGGACGGCATGGCCGATCTTTTTGGTGGCTGTCAGGCCCACGCGGGTCTTTTTGCCGCGGGTCTTGAGCACATACAGCACCAGCGCCGGGTTCACATAGGACTTGCCGCGGGCATACACGCGGCCAAACTCGCTGTTGCGGCGGATGGGACGATAGCGCACTGCTCCGTCGCCTCCTTTTCGGTTAAAAAATCGCAGAACTTCCCTAAAGGCAAAGTTCAAAATTCAGTATAGCAAAAAAACGCCGACATGAAAAGGCTGTCCGGGCGTTTTTTGTGCCAAATCTTTTGCCAAATTTTTAGTCATTCCGCGCGCAGAACGTCCAAAATAAGAAAAAGACCGCCAATTCTGGATCAGCAGTCTTTTGTGCGCATGTTCAATTCTGCGCCGGATCCCTGGCAAAACGGGATCAGACGGTCAGGCTCTTGCGGCCCTTAGCACGGCGAGCATTGATGACCTTGCGGCCGTTCTTGGTGCTCATGCGGGTCAGAAAGCCATGAACTTCCTTGCGATGACGCTTCTTGGGCTGAAAAGTTCTCTTCATGGTTGTATCCTCCGTAAAAACTCGTCCCCGGTAATGGGGTATTTCTGGTCCCAAATTGGGGACAGGCTTGCAATTCAACAGTATATCGCACACTATCCCCTTCTGTCAAGCGTTTTTTTCACTTTCCAGCAAACTTTTTTCAAATTTCTTTGTGAAAAAGCTTTCAACTTTTTCACCGGTTCTCCGTGGAAAACTTTTCTTCCACCATATCTTGTGGCCAAAAACCGCCTAGAACACAAGAGCCGCGAGGGCACGATGGAGCGTCTTTTCTTATGTATTATAAATTACATTATAGAATATAGACGCAGGGAGATTTTTGTGGTATACTAACGGGGTATCAGCAGCATTGTTGAAAACTTCGACCAATTCAATGGAGTGGATGTTTTATGGATTCTTTCAAGGACGTTTTAGAGGCCGCCCAGGCATACTGCAAAACGCAGATGGCCGAGCCGACCTATAATCTCTACATCGACGGACTTGAGCCCATCAGCTTTGAGGACTCGAGCCATATCACCCTGTCGGTGCGCAACGATTTCATCTGCAAGATCGTCACCGACCGCTACCTCGGCCTGCTGAAAGAGGCCTTTAAAACCGTGCTGGGCTTTGACGTGGACATCACGCTGGTGGTGCCCAGCACCCCGCCCCATGAGGTGGTGCTGGCCCAGCAGTACGAGGCAAACCCCGCCTCGCCCCAGGGTAATTACGAGTTCACCTTCGAGAACTTCATCAAGGGTCCCTCCAACCAGTTTGCGTTTGCTGCGGCGCAGGCGGTTGCGGCCAACCCCTCCGGGGCCTATAACCCGCTGTTCATCTACGGCGGCTCCGGTCTGGGCAAGACCCATCTGCTCACGGCCATCCAGACCGAGATCAAGCGCACCCACCCCGATTTCGTTATCATGTACGTTACCTGCGAGCAGTTCACCAACGAGCTGATCGCCGCCATCCGCGCCGGCAGCACCGAGGACTTCCGGATGAAGTACCGCGTGGCCGACCTGCTGCTGGTGGACGATATCCAGTTCATCGCCGGCAAGGAGTCCACCCAGGAGGAGTTTTTCCACACCTTCAACTCCCTGCACGATGCCCACAAGCAGATCGTGATCGCCTCTGATCGCCCGGCCAAGGAGATCAAGAGCCTGGAAGAGCGCCTGCGCACCCGCTTTGAATGGGGCCTGACCGCCGATGTCCAGCCGCCTGATTTCGAGACCCGCGTGGCCATCGTCAAGCGCAAGGCCGAGCTGCTCCACTTGGATCTGCCCGAGGACGTGGCTGAATTCATCGCCAACCACCTGAAGAACAACATCCGCCAGCTGGAGGGCGCAGTGAAAAAGCTGAACGCCTACTACATGCTGGAGGGCATCCAGCCTGTCATCAGCGTGGCACAGAACGCCATCAAGGACATCCTCAACGAGACCCAGCCCGTGCCCGTGACCATCGAGAAGATCGTGGGCGAGGTCTCCCGCACCTTCAACGTCTCCCCTGCCGACATCCGGGGCACCAAGCGGAACGCCAACGTTGCATCCGCCCGCCGCGTGGCGATCTATATCCTGCGCGAAGTCACCGGCATGAGCATGGAGGAGATCGGCCGGGAGTTCTCGGGCCGTGACCACTCCACCATCGTCTACTCCCTCAAGACCATGGAGCGGGACATGAAGAATGACCAGCACCTGCGCGAAACCGTCAGCGACATCATCAAGAACGTCAAGGCCTGACGGGAAAACAGGGGCAAAAGTCATACTCTCACAGAGGATAAAACCCCAAATATGGGGAGAAATGCAGGGGAATCCGGGAAAACAGAACAAGATATTGTGTTCAGACGACAAAGTTCTCCACTCTTTCCACCGAGTTTTCAACATTCAACTTCTGTTTTGCACACCCGCCGTGGAAAGAAAAGCAGCTCCAGCCCTTTCCACAAGCCTTTCACACTGCATTCACAATCCGGTGGAAAACCATGGAGCCGCACCATTCCACACATTTTCCGACTTTTCCACATCTTCCCCAGCCCCTACTACGAATACTACAACAAGTTCAATATAGATTTGGAGGTTTTGTCCCTGTTTTATGGGAGAAAGGACCTCAAAACTTGAATCCAAAATAAGGAGAGACGCGCAATTGAACATCATCTGCGATAAGACCCTGCTGAGTGCAGCCATTGACGGCGTTTCCAAAGCTGTTACCCTGCGCTCCACCATCCCTGTGCTGGAGGGTATCCTGCTGAAAGCCGAAGGCTTCCAGCTCACCCTGACCGGCTACGACCTGGAAATGGGCATCGTGACCACCATTGATGCCAATGTCAAAGAGCCCGGCGAAGTGGTACTGAACGCCAAGCTGCTCAGCAGCATGGTCAGCCGGATGCCTTCCGGCCAGATCAACATCCAATCTACCGAAAACGGAAAAACCACCATCCAGAGCGGTGTGGCACAGTTCGAGATCCAGTCTATGAACCCCACTGATTTCCCCGAGCTGCCCAACACCGGTGCCGAGGAGACCCTGAACATCAAGACCGGCGTGCTCCGTGATATGATCGAGCGCACCCTGTACGCCGTCAGTCAGGATGAGAAAAAACCTGCGCATACCGGTGAATTATTTGAGATTTCGCCGGATAAGCTGACCGTTGTTGCGCTGGACGGCTACCGTCTGGCCATTGTGGAGCGGCCGGTGGAAGCCATAAAGGAGATTCGCATCATCGTGCCCAGCAAGACCATGAACGAGGTCTCCCACCTGCTGGCCAACGACGACGAGGAGACCGTGCACATCTCCGCAAACCGCCGCTATGTGGTGTTCACCACCGCCGGTTACACCATCATGAGCCGCCTGATCGAGGGCGAATTCCTCAACTACCACAACGTGATCCCCAATGGCAGCCGCACCAGCGTGGTTCTGGACACCAAGGAGTTCATCGAGACCATCGAGCGTGCCTCCCTGATCATTACAGAGCGTTTAAAAAATCCCCTCCGCATCAGTTTTACAGAGGGTAAAGTGGTGGTCCGCTGCCAGACCAATCTGGGCCGCGTGGTGGATGAATTCAACGCGCAGTGCGAGGGCGATGAGGTGGAGATCGGTTTCAACAACCGCTATCTGCTGGATGCCCTGCGCAACGCCCGCACCGAACAGGTCAAGCTGGAGATCAGCGGCCCGCTGAGCCCGGTCAAGGTTCTGCCTACCGAGGGCAGCGACTTTTTGTATCTGGTCCTGCCCGTCCGCTTCAAGAATGATTGAGAGGCATAAAAATGCAAAAAATTCTCATCCATACGGAATTTATCAAGCTGGATGCCCTGCTGAAATATGCAGGCCTGTGTGAGACCGGCGGCGAAGCCAAAGAGCTGGTGCAGGGCGGTGCTGTCAAGGTGAACGGTGAGGTCTGTACCATGCGGGGCAAAAAGTGCCGCGCCGGGGATGTCGTCGAGCTGGACGGCCAGACCGTGGAAGTGGGACAGGGCCAGTAAACCATGCGCCTGCTTTCCTTAGAAGTAACGAATTACCGCAATATTGCATCGGCAAGCCTGACCCCGGGCCGGGAGTTGACCGTGATCTGCGGCAACAACGGCCAGGGCAAGACCAACCTGCTGGAGGCCATCTGGCTGCTGACCGGCGGCAAGAGCTTCCGGGGCGGCAAGGATGCAGAGCTGGTGCGGCGGGGCGAACCCTTTGCCGTGCTGGAAGCCTCCACGCTCCGGGCGCAGCAGGAGGAACAGGAGCCTGACGAGCCGAACCGTGTCCGGCTGACGGTGGGCACTCCGGATTCCCAGCGGCCCGGGCGGTACGCCTCGGTGAACGGGGCAGCACCCAGGCGGGCAGCAGGGCTGGCCGGCAGTTTTCCGGCTGTCGTGTTCGACCCCGGCCACCTGAGCCTGGTCAAGGGAGCACCCGAGGGGCGGCGCAAATTTCTGGATGCCGCCCTCTGCCAGCTCTACCCCGGCTACCTGACCGTGTACCGCCGCTATCTGCGGGCCCTGCAGCAGAAAAACGCGCTGCTGCGCCGCGCTCCTGCCGGGCAGGAACGTCCCTACGCTGAAAAAATGGCCCTGCTCGAGGTGCTGAACACCGAGCTTGCCGCGCAGGGGGAAGCCATCCAGCAGCGGCGGCGGGCCTACCTGGAACGGCTGGCCCCGCTGGCCTGTGCCAATTACGAGGAGCTTTCCCATGGGGCGGAGCGGATGGAGCTGCGATATGCCGCTCAGTTTGAGCCGGGTGGTCTGGCGGCTCTGCTCAAAGCCCGCCAGAACGAGGAAGTCCGGGCCGGGCAGAGCCTGTGCGGCCCCCACCGGGAAGATCTGGAGCTGCTGCTGGACGGCCAGCCCGCCAGAGTGTTTGCCAGCCAGGGGCAGCAGCGCAGTGTGGTGCTCAGCCTGAAAATGGCCGAAGCCGCCGCCGCTGCCGCCATCACCGGGGAGCATCCCGTCCTCTTGCTGGACGACGTGCTCAGTGAGCTGGATGATGGCCGCAAGCAGTATCTGCTGACCCGGATGCGGGAAAAGCAGACCTTCGTTACCAGCTGTGACGATACGGCCTTCCTGAAAACAGATGGCGAGGTCTACCGCATGAACGGCGGTGTCCTGAGTAAAATCTGAAATGGAGAAATGTTGCATCACTGCATTGCATAGAATGCGGAAAATGCGACAGAATATGCAGTCTGCATCTGCGGGAGAATATACGCAATGTATATCCATCTGGGCCGGGACTATGTCCTGAATGACCGTGACATCATCGGCATCTTCAATCTGGAGACCACCACCGTCTCCCCCCGGGGGCGGGAATTTCTCAACTATGCCCAGAAGAATGGGGCCGTGGTCAGCCTTTCGGATGACCTGCCCCAGTGTTATGTTCTGGCCGATGCCCCTGTGGACACCGTTTATCTTTCGGAGTTGTCCAGCGCGGCCATGAAGCGGCGCACCGAAATGTCGTTCTGAAAAAATCAACAACGATCCAATCGATTGAAAAAATATCAAGTAAAGGGAGAAAGGATATGGCAGAGGAAATCATCACCAGCACCAATGTGGAAACCGCGACCGACCATGAGTATAATGCCAGCGAGATCCAGGTCCTGAAGGGTCTGGAGGCCGTGCGCAAGCGTCCCGGCATGTATATCGGCTCCACCGGTGAGCGGGGCCTGCATCATCTGGTCTACGAAATCGTGGACAACGCCATTGATGAAGCGCTGGCCGGCTACTGCAACCACATTGAGGTCAAGATCTTAAAGGATAACATCATTCAGGTCACCGACAACGGCCGCGGCATCCCCGTGGATATCCAGGCCGATACCGGTCTGCCCGCCGTCACCGTCGTCTATACCATCCTGCACGCAGGCGGTAAGTTCGGCGGCGAGAACTCCGGCTACAAGGTGGCCGGTGGTCTGCACGGTGTTGGCGCGTCCGTGGTCAACGCCTGCTCTGAGTGGCTGACGGTCAATGTCCGCCGCGACGGCCATGAATACGAGCAGACCTTCCGCCGCGGCGACCCGGACGGCCCCCTGAAGTGTCTGGGCACGGTGGCCGAGGGGGTCACCGGCACCCGCGTTACCTTCAAGCCCGACCCCGAGATGTTCAAGGACACCACCGTCTATAACTTCGAGACGCTGGAAAAGCGTCTGCGCGAGGAGAGCTTCCTGAACGCCGGTGTCAAGATCACCCTGACCGATGAGCGGGAGCTCTATACCCCCGTTCTGGAGGACGGCCAGGAGGGCGACCCCTGCTACCGCACCGAGGTCATGTGCTATGAGGGCGGCATCAAGAGCTTTGTCACCTATCTGGGCGAAAAGCGCAATCTGGAGGTGCTCCACCCCAATGTCATCTACCTCAAGGGCCAGACCGAGCGGGGCATGGCCGAGATCGCGCTGCAGTATAACTCCAGCTACAACGAGCTGCTGCTGAGCTTTGCCAACAACGTCAACACCCCGGACGGCGGCACCCATGAAGAGGGCTTCCGCACCAGCCTGACCCGTGTGTTCAACGATTACGGCCGCAGCCACGGCCTGCTGAAGGATAAGGACGAGAACCTTTCCGGTTCCGATGTCCGCGAGGGCCTCATCTGCGTCATCTCCGTCAAGCTGCAGGAGGCGGAGTTCGAGGGCCAGACCAAGGCAAAGCTGGGCAATACCGAGATCCGCACCCTTGTTTCCAACATGGTGTACACCAAGCTGATGGAGTTCTTTGAGGAGAACCCCGGCGTGGCAAAGGCCATTTTTGAAAAGGCCACCCAGGCAGCCCGCGCCCGCGCCGCTGCCAAAAAGGCCAGGGAGCTGGTGCGCCGCAAGAGCGCGCTGGAGACCAGCCGGATGCCCGGCAAGCTGGCCGACTGCCGTGAAAAAGACCCCACCCGCACCGAGATCTTCATCGTCGAGGGTGACTCTGCAGGCGGCTCTGCCAAGATGGGCCGTGACTCCGCCATTCAGGCCATCCTCCCCCTGTGGGGCAAGATGCTGAACGTGGAAAAGGCCCGTGCGGACCGCATCTACGGCAACGATAAGCTGATGCCCGTGGTGCTGGCTCTGGGCTGCGGCATCGGCGAGGAATTCGATATCTCCAAGCTGCGGTATGATAAAGTGTTCATCATGGCCGATGCCGATGTCGATGGTTCTCACATCTGCACCCTGATGCTGACCTTCTTCTTCCGCTATATGCGCCCCCTCATCGAGCAGGGCCATGTCTATGTCGCTCAGCCGCCCCTGTTCAAGGTGCAGAAGGGCAACACCATCAAGTACGCCTACAACGATGCTGAAATGGCCATCCTCTCGCAGGAGATGCCCGGCGCAAAGGTCAACCGCTATAAGGGCCTTGGTGAGATGAACCCCGAACAGCTGTGGGAGACCACCATGAACCCCGATAACCGCGTCATCGTTCAGATCACCATTGAGGATGCCGAGAAGGCCGATGAAGCCTTTACCATCCTGATGGGCGACCAGGTGGAGCCCCGCCGCCGCTTTATCGAGACCAACGCCCAGTACGCGAAGCTGGATGTGTAATTGGAGGAAACAATGGAAGAAGATTATGTGATGATACCGGGCAGCGGTACCAAAAAGATCATCCGCGATGTCAAGAAGGAGATCGAGACCGCGTTCCTGGACTACTCCATGTCAGTCATCGTGTCCCGCGCCCTGCCCGATGTGCGCGACGGCCTGAAGCCTGTCCACCGCCGCATCCTGTATACCATGCACGAGCGAGGCAACGACCCCAGCCATGCATACCGCAAATCCGCCGACACCGTTGGTGCGGTGCTGGGCTCCTACCACCCCCACGGCGACGCATCCGTTTACGATGCCATGGTCCGTCTGGCACAGGATTTCTCCCTGCGCTACCCGCTGGTGGATGGTCAGGGTAACTTTGGTTCTGTGGACGGCGACCCCCCGGCTGCTTACCGTTACACCGAGGCCCGCATGAGCCGTATGGCCGTGGAGATGCTGACCGATATCGACAAGGATACCATCGACTGGGACCCCAACTTTGATGAGACCAAGAAGGAGCCCAGCGTTCTGCCCTGCCGTTTCCCGAACCTGCTGGTCAACGGCAGTCAGGGCATTGCCGTTGGTATGGCCACCAACATCCCGCCCCACAACCTGAGCGAGGTCATTGACGGCTGTGTGGCCTATATCGAGGACCCGGACATCGACCTGCCCGGCCTGATGGAACACATCAAGGGCCCCGATTTCCCCACCGCCGGTATCATTATGGGCCGCAGCGGCATCCGTGCTGCCTACGCCACCGGCCGCGGCAAAATCACCCTGCGCGGCCGCGCTACCATTGAGGAAAAGAAGAACGGCCGCGCCCAGATCATCGTGACCGAGATCCCCTACATGGTCAACAAGGCACGCCTCATTGAGAACATTGCCGATCTGGTCAAGGAAAAGCGGATCGAGGGCATCAGCGACCTGAACGATGAGACCAACCGCAAGGGGATGCGCATCGTGATTGACGTGCGCAAGGATGCCAACCCCCAGGTCGTCCTGAATCAGCTGTACCAGTACACCCAGCTGCAGGATACCGTGGGTGTCATCATGCTGGCCATCGACCACAAGGTGCCCAAGGTGATGACCCTGAAGCAGATGATCCAGAAGTATGTGGAGTTTCAGGACGAGGTGGTGCGCCGCCGCACCCAGTATGACCTGAAAAAGGCCCGGGAACGCGCCCATATTCTGGAAGGTCTGAAGAAGGCCACCGACATCGTGGATGAGCTGATCGCCACCATCCGTGCCTGCAAGGGCGGCATGAGCGAGGCCAAGGCTGCCATCATGGAGCAGTTCGGTTTTGATGATCCGCAGGCAGATGCCATCGTCAAGCTGCAGCTGGGCCGTCTGGCTGGTCTGGAAATCCTGAAGATCGAGGAAGAGCTGGGCTCCCTGAATGCCAAGATCCGGGATTGGGAAGAGATCCTGGCCGATGATGCCCGCGTGCTCGAGATTGTCAAGAGCGAGCTGCTGGAAATGAAGCGCCGCTTCGGCGATGACCGCCGCACAGAGATCGAGACCGTGACCGGCGAGGTGGATATCGAGGATCTGATCGCTGAAGAGCAGTGCGTCTATACCCTGACCGAGGCCGGTTATATCAAGCGCCAGCTCAAGGCCACTTATCAGGCCCAGAAGCGCGGCGGCCGCGGCATCTCCGGCATGACCCGCAAGGAAGAGGACATCGTGCAGGAGATGTTCGTGGGCTCCACCCATGATTACGTCCTGTTCGTTACCGATAAGGGCCGCCTGTTCCGCATCAAGGGCTACACCATCGCCGAGGGCAGCCGCACCAGCAAGGGCACCAACATCGTCAACCTGCTGCAGCTGGCCGAGGGCGAAAAGGTCACCAACATGCTCTGCCAGAGCAAGGATACGGCCAATGAGGGTGGTTTTGTGACCATGGTTACGAAACAGGGCCTCATCAAGCGCACCCCGCTGGAGCAGTACGCCAACATCCGCAAGAGTGGTCTGATCGGCATTGCCCTGAACGAGGGGGATGCGCTGGCTTGGACAAGACTGACCTCCGGCCACGATATGCTCATCGTTGCCACCCGCAACGGTCAGGCCATCCGCTTCAATGAGGAGGATGCCCGTCCCATGGGCCGCAGCGGCCACGGCGTGCGCGCCATCAAGCTGGCCGAGGGCGACGAGGTCGTGGGTGTCTGCATCTGCCGTGAGAACGCCACCATCCTGACCGTGACCGAGAACGGCAAGGGCCGCCGGTCCGACATCGACACCTACCGCATCACCGCCCGCGGCGGCAAGGGCATCCGCAACTACGATGCCTCCAAGGACAAGGTCGCCGCGGTCAAGATCGTGGACGATGTGGATGACGTGCTGCTGAGCAGCCAGGAGGGCATCATCATCCGCCTGCACGCCAATGAGATCCCGGTGCAGAGCCGTTACGGCTCCGGTGTCCGTGTCATGCGTTTGGGCGAGAATGATAAGGTCATGGTCCTGGCCCGTACCGACCACGACGATGAAGCCCAGACCGAGACAGTAGAGGCTGAGGAGGGCGATGAGCCCACCGCAGAGCAGCTGGCCGCCATGGAAGCAGCCGATGAGGCCTCCGCCTCCGAGGCACCGGCTGAGGATTGAGCCTGTCTTGCCTCTCCTGCTAGGAGAGGTGGCACGGCACAGCCGTGACGGAGAGGTTCTTCTCCCCAAAAGCAAAACCTCTCAGGCGCTTTGCGCCAGCTCCCCTAGCAGGGGAGCCAAGCAAAGCGAGGGCGAAAAAGTTAGACTGGACTTCTATCAGAAAATATGATAGACTAACGAAACGATCACAAAATCCCATGGGGGAGTAGCAGGCGCTGTTTGCAGACGGCGCAGCAAGTCAACACAATGACAGCACCGCTGTCTGGCTTGCTTTCATTTGCGAGACTCATGTGTTATGGTGCGGAGTACCACGCCCAACACATGGAGTTCATTTGTAAAAAATGACCCGAGACCGGACGTGCACGCGCGCCGATCTCGGGTTTTGTTTTTGCCGCACCGTAATTTTGGTCAGATTCAGGAGGCATTCAGTTATGGAATGGAGTTTTTTGTTTTTTCTCAACAGTGCACTGCTGGGCGTGGGCCTTGCCATGGACGCATTTTCAGTCTCGATGGCAAACGGTCTGCATGACCCCGGCATGTCCCGAAAAAGGATGTGCATCATTGCGGGCACCTTTGGCGTGTTTCAGGCCGTGATGCCCATGACAGGCTGGGTCTGCGTCCATACCATCGTGGAGATGTTCTCTTCCTTTGAAACGTTCATCCCCTGGATCGCCCTTGCCCTGCTGGGCTATATCGGCGGCAAGATGCTGATCGATGGCATCCGGGGCGAGGAAACCGAGGAAGCCGCCGCGCTGAGTGCCGGTGCCCTCTTTATGCAGGGCGTGGCTACCAGCATTGATGCCCTCTCGGTCGGCTTTACCATTGCGGAGTATGGCTGGCTGATGGCGCTGGCGGCTTCCGGCATCATTGCCGTCGTCACCTTCTTCCTCTGCATGGCGGGCCTGCGCATCGGCAAAAAGTTCGGCACAAAGCTCTCCGGCAAGGCATCTGTGCTGGGCGGTGTCATCCTCATCGGCATTGGGCTGGAGATCTTCATCTCCGGCGTGTTCTTCTGAAAAAGGGGCAAAGAAAACCGGCACAGCGTCAGGCAGGCGCTGTGCCGGTTTTGTTCCCCGTGGAACATTTTTAAGGGTGCATTATTTTTCCGGCTCAAAGTAGTCGGCATATTCCTCGGTGAGCTTGGAGCCCAGCCGCCGGATGCCGCCGTAGAGGTGGCGCTCCACCAGCGGCTCAAAGGCGGCAAGATCACACCGCTCAATAGCGGCAATGATGTTCTGGTGGTCGGCAATCACCTCGTCCAGCCCGCCGCTGGTCATGGTGTCCAGCATCCGGAAGCGGCTGTAATCGGCGTGGGCGTTCTGTAAGGTGCGCCACAGATACATTTTTCCCATGGCGGCAAACCATGTTTCGTGGAGCAGGCGGTCTGCCTCATAGAGCTTGTTGTAGTCGATCTCCTCAGCGCGGGCCAGCGCGGCGTAGGCATCGGTCCGCCGCCGGATGAGTGCCCGCTGTTCCGGCGTGCACTTGGGCGAGAAGTCCCGCAGGACGCGGGCTTCCACGGCGGTGCGCTCGTAGATGAGCTCATCCACGATCTCACGGTTCAGCCGGGTCACAGTGGTACCCTTGTAGGGCACGATTTTTACCAGCCCGTTCTCCTGCAGCCGCTGCAGCACCACCCGGATCATGGAACGCGGTGCCCCAAAGCGGGCGCAGAGTGGGTTCTCGCTCAGCGAACTGCCCGGCCGCAGGGTCAGGTCGATGATCTCCCGCTCCAGTACAGCGTAAATTTCAGCGTCGGTCTTGTATTGCTGTTCCATATCACTCACCTAGTTGAAATGATTATTCCTTTAGCGGGCTCGCCCTCTCAGTCATCGCTACGCGATGCCAGCTCCCCCAAAGTGGGAGCCCTTGGCAGTCCACGCAAACTTCATCTTTTTGCCAAGGCCTCTCCCCTTGGGAGAGGTGTCACCGCAGGTGACGGAGAGGGCGAGGATGCTGACCATGTGCAACAGCCTTATTCCAAAAACTCCTTCCACGGTGCGGCGGCGGGCAGGGGCAGAGAAAAGGCCATGGGTTTGCCGGTATCCGGGTGGACGAACTGCAGCCCTGCGCTCTGCAGGGCAATGTCCCCTTTGAACCGGCTGCCATATTTGCCGTCTCCGTAAAGCGGGTGCTTCCGGGAGGCAAACTGCACACGGATCTGATGTGTCCGCCCGGTGTGGAGGGTGATCTCCGCAAGGCTCAGGGAACCGTCCGGTGCCGTCTCCACGATGCAGTATTCCAGCACGGCTTCCCGCACCCCCTTGCGGGGGCGCTTTACCGGAAAGACCCGGCCCTTCCGGCTGTCCTTGAACAGATAGTCCCGCAGGATGCCCTCGGGTGGCAGCTGTTCGTCCGGCCCGCCTGCGATCACGGCCCGGTACGTTTTAAGAAAGCAGGGCTGTGCCAGTGCACCGGGGCCAGCCTCTGCCCTGCCGTCCAGAATGGCATAGGCCTGCTGGCTCTCCGTCACCTGTTTTGTCAGGGCAGCTGCGGCTCCGGGTGTTCTGGCATAGACCATCAGCCCCGAAACACCGGTGTCCAGCCGGTGGATGACCCCAACGTATGCATCCGGCCTGCCCCACCGCTGGCGCAGGGCAGCGGGCACGCCCTCCTCGCTGGTCAGCCCGGCGGGCTTGTCCAGCACCACAAGGGCAGTATCTTCGTAGAGAATGTTCACAGCTTGCCCTCGTCCAACAGGGCCTTGAGCTTGAGCACGCCTGCAATGGTCTTGCCGTCCTTGATTTCGCCGCGCATCACCATCTCATAGGCCTGGGTCAGCGGTACCCGGTCAGGGGTCAGGAACTCGTCCGCATCCAGATGCATCCGGGTCTCGTGCAGACCGGTGGACACCCAGGTGTAGATGATCTCGGTATCATAGCCCACAGTGGGGTAGAACTCGCCCAGGGAGGTGTACTTGTCGGCGGTCAGGCCGCACTCCTCCTCCAGCTCCCGCTTGGCGGCTTCAAAGGGGTCCTCTCCTTTTTCCAGCTTGCCGGCGGGCAGCTCCCACAGCTCCTGCTGCATAGCGTAGCGGAACTGGCGCACCATGCAGATGGTGCCGTCCTCAAAGTAGGGCACGATGCAGGCCCCGCCGTGGTGGTGGACCACCTCGCGGGTGGCGGTCTTTCCATTTTCCAAAAGGGCGGTATCCTTGGTCAGGGTGACCACCCGGCCCTCGAACAGCACCTCACTTGTGAGCGTCTTTTCAAAATGTGCAGCGTCCATCGTATTTGCGTCCTTTCCAGATGATAATGATGCTGGTTCAAGTTTACGGCAACAAAGCGCCGGTTGTCAATTCAAAATTGAGGATAAATTAAGAAAAATACAGCAAAAAAGCCGGATTCTTAATAATCTGTCAGGTTAGATGCAACAAAAGACACAAGCGTAAAAAAGCACCAAAAAATTTCTTGAAATTTTGTTGCGTTTTGCCAGTGGGTTTGCATTTACTTTGAGGGCGGAATTTGCTAATATAATATATGAGCAATAGTGCCTTTTGGGGTTCTCCGGCCCCAGCGGGGCGCGATTGCCCCGCGCAAAAGGTACCAAATTCTGAACAATGGAGGAAGAAAAATGCCTAGAGCAAAGCAAACCATGGATGGCAATACCGCTGCCGCTCATGTAGCATACGCCTACACGGACGTGGCTGCTATCTACCCCATTACCCCGTCTTCTCCGATGGCTGACTCTGTGGACCAGTGGTCCGCAGCCGGTCAGAAGAACATCTTCGGCAACCAGGTCAAGGTCGTCGAGATGGAGTCTGAGGCCGGCGCTGCCGGCGCTGTGCACGGCTCTCTGGGTGCAGGTGCTGTTACCACCACCTTCACCGCTTCTCAGGGCCTGCTGCTGATGATCCCCAACATGTACAAGATCGCTGCTGAGCAGCTGCCCTGCGTGTTCGATGTTTCTGCACGTACCGTTGCTACCCAGTCCCTGAACATCTTCGGTGATCACAGCGACGTTATGGCATGCCGCCAGACCGGCTTCGCAATGCTGGTCGAGAGCAGCGTGCAGGAAGTTATGGATCTGTCCCCTGTTGCCCATCTGGCAGCAATCGAGGGCCGGGTTCCCTTCCTGAACTTCTTCGATGGCTTCCGTACTTCTCACGAGTACCAGAAGATCGAGAAGTGGGACTACGCTGATCTGAAGGAAATGTGCAACATGAAGGCTGTTGAGGAGTTCCGTGCCAAGGCTCTGAACCCCGAGCACCCCAAGATGCGCGGTTCCCACGAGAACGGCGACGTGTTCTTCCAGCACCGTGAGGCCTGCAACTCCGCTTACGACGCACTGCCCGCAGTGGTCGAGAAGTACATGGCCAAGATCAACGAGAAGCTGGGCACCAACTACGATCTGTTCAACTACTACGGCGCACCCGATGCTGACCGTGTCATGATCGCTATGGGCTCTGTCTGCGACGTTGCTGACGAAGTCATCGATTACCTGAACGCCAAGGGCGAGAAGGTCGGTATCGTCAAGGTCCGCCTGTACCGTCCCTGGGTGTCCTCCGCTCTGCTGAAGGTCCTGCCCAAGACTGCCAAGAAGGTTGCAGTTCTGGATCGTACCAAGGAGCCCGGCTCTCTGGGCGAGCCCCTGTACCTGGATGTTGCTGCTACCCTGCGTGAGGCTGGCCTGAACGATGTCGTTCTGACCGGCGGCCGTTACGGCCTGGGCAGCAAGGACACTCCCCCGTCCTCCATCTTCGCTCTGTTCAAGGAGCTGGAGAAGGATCAGCCCAAGGAGCGCTTCACTCTGGGCATCACCGATGATGTCACCGGTCTGTCCCTGCCCGAGGTCAAGCCCGCTCCCATCACCGCAGCTGCTGGCACCAAGGAGTGCAAGTTCTGGGGTCTGGGCGGCGACGGTACTGTCGGCGCAAACAAGAACTCCGTCAAGATCATCGGCGACCACACTGATAAGTATGTTCAGGCATACTTCCAGTATGACTCCAAGAAGACCGGCGGCGTGACCATCAGCCACCTGCGTTTCGGCGACAAGCCCATCCGCAGCCCCTACTACATCAACCAGGCTGACTTCGTGGCCTGCCACAACCCCGCTTACATCCACATGGGCATGAAGATGGTCCAGGATGTCAAGCCCGGCGGCGTGTTCATGATCAACTGCCAGTGGACCGATGAGGAGCTGGGCCAGCACCTGAACGCTGAGGCCAAGAAGTACATTGCTGACAACAACATTCAGCTGTACACCATCAACGCCATCGATAAGGCAATCGAGATCGGTATGGGCAAGCGCACCAATACCATCCTGCAGTCCGCTTTCTTCAAGCTGGCTGACGTTATGCCCATCGAGGACGCTGTCAACTTCATGAAGCAGGCAGCTCAGAAGAGCTATGGCAAGAAGGGCCAGGACGTTGTTGAGATGAACTGGAAGGCCATCGATGCTGGTGTTGACGCAATCCACAAGGTCGACGTTCCCGCTTCCTGGTCCAACCCCGAGGCTGATCCCGCTCCCAAGGCTCTCACCGGCCGTCCGGAGCTGGTCAAGCAGATCCGTGATGTCATGGAGCCCATCGCTCGTATGGACGGCGACAGCCTGCCCGTTTCCGCTTTCGTTGCAAATGCAAACGGCGAGTGGGAGCAGGGCGCATCTGCATACGAGAAGCGCGGCACCGCTGTGAACGTTCCCGAGTGGGATGCTTCCAAGTGCGTTGGCTGCAACCAGTGTGCATTCGTCTGCTCTCATGCTACCATCCGTCCCTTCCAGCTGACCGCTGACGAGCTGGCAGCTGCTCCTGCTCAGACCAAGAGCCGTGACAACCGCCCCGCAAACGAGTACAAGTTTGTGATGGCTGTTTCTCCTCTGGACTGCATGGGCTGCGGCGAGTGCGTCACCGTCTGCCCCACCAAGGCAATTGCTATGGTTCCTCAGGAGAGCCAGGCCGATCAGCAGGCAGTCTTCGACTACTGCGTCGCCAACATCTCCAAGAAGCCCAGCAAGTTTGCTGATGACACCGTTATTGGTTCTCAGTTCAACCAGCCCCTGCTGGAGTTCTCTGGCTCCTGCGCAGGCTGTGCCGAGACCTCTTACGCTCGCCTGATCACTCAGCTGTTCGGCGAGAAGATGTACATCTCCAACGCTACCGGCTGCTCCTCTATCTGGGGCGGTACCGCTTCCATCTCTCCGTACACCGTCAACAAGGACAGCGGCCATGGTCCTGCATGGTGCAACTCCCTGTTCGAGGATAACGCTGAGCATGGTCTGGGCCTGTACCTCGGCCAGAAGACCGTTCGTGAGAACCTGATCAAGCGCATTGCTGAGGTTGCTGGTTCTGACAAGGCTTCCGCTGAGCTGAAGGCTGCCTTCGACAAGTTCATGGAGACCAAGAACAACACCAAGGCAAACGACGAACCCGCCAAGGCTCTGATCGCTGAGCTGGAGAAGGCTGCTGCCGCTGGCTGCACCGAGTCCGCTGAGATCCTGAAGAGCAAGGAGTTCATCGCCAAGAAGTCCGTCTGGATCTTCGGTGGTGACGGCTGGGCATACGACATCGGCTTCGGCGGCCTGGATCACGTCCTGGCTTCCGGCGAGGATGTCAACGTCATGGTCTTCGATACTGAGATGTACTCCAACACCGGTGGACAGGCATCCAAGGCTTCCAACATTGGTGAGGTCTGCCAGTTCGCTGCTGCTGGTAAGGAAATCAGCAAGAAGAGCCTGTCCGAGATCGCAATGACCTACGGTTACATCTATGTTGCTCAGATCGCTCTGGGCGCTAACATGAACCAGGCTGTCAAGGCAATCGCTGAGGCTGAGGCTTATCCCGGCCCCTCTCTGATCATCGGCTACGCTCCCTGCGAGCTGCACGGTGTGAAGGGCGGCATGACCAACTGCCAGAACGAGATGAAGAAGGCAGTTGAGGCTGGTTACTGGAACCTGTTCACCTTCAACCCCGCCAACAAGGCTCAGGGCAAGAACCCCTTCACCCTGACCTCCAAGGCTGTGGATGCCGAGAAGTATCAGGCACTGCTGGCAAACGAGACCCGTTACAGCCGCCTGACCCGTGCATTCCCCGAGCGTGCAAAGGCTCTGTTCGCACGCAACGAGCAGGTTGCAAACGATCGTTACGAGCACCTGACCCGTCTGGTCGAGCTGTACAAGTAATCCTGTTTTCTGAACAATGGCTGGCAATGGCCGCAGCGGCACCCTAGTCCGCAAGGCGGCTGCTCCGCACTGGCGATTACTGCGCAACGCAGCAGTGCGAAACTGCGGCCCCGCCGCCCTGAACAGAGCATGATGAACGTGCAAACGAGCATTTGCGCAAACTTCTGATTTCATTCCCTCGCCCGCCGCGGCCCGCGAACCGCGCCGGGCAGGGTGTTTGAAATACCAAAGCGCCCGCGAGGGTCCTTGAAAGCACACCCCGCGTGTGTCAGGAGCATAAGGTCTGGCAACAGATACCTTGCTCCGCCTGCTGCATAAGACCTGCCCTGCAGGAATCTTGCCGCAGTCAAAAACGAATCCGTTTTTAGCGCCCCGCTCACTTTATAGTGAACGGGGCGTATTTTTGTGTAAGGAAACAGAAACCGCTGTACGGAATGTTCCATACAGCGGTTCTCTCATCCATATACTATTTTGCGGGAGCAGGAATGAATTCAATTTTGACCTGCATTCCCATACCGGCGGCAAGGCGTTGCAGCGTCCGCAGAGAAGGATTTGCGTTGCCGTTTTCCAGCTTGCTGATGTCTGCCTGAGCAATGCCGGTACGCTCCGAGAGCTCCTTCTGGGTCAGGCCGCTTACCTTCCGGGCATCGATCATTGCCTGTACCAGCGAAAGCTCTGGCTGAAGTGCCTCCCACTCCGCTTTGAATTCAGGGTCTTCCAGTTGTTTGTTGAGAAAATTCCGAAAATCACTCACGATATCTTCTCCTTTCGTTCAAGATAGTCTGCACGATATTTTTTGGCCAGGGCAATTTCCTCTGATGGTGTTTTTTGCGTTTTCTTGATGAAGCCGTTGGTCAGAACAATACGCTTTCCAATGTAAAAGAAATACAGAACACGTGTGATATTGCTGCTCTGCTTAGCACGGATCTCAAAAATTCCGTCCCCAATAAATTTGGAGTAGGGCTCCCGCAGCTGTGGTCCGTTGGCTTCCAGCAGTGCGACAGCACCCAATACTTTTGCACGCATTTTGGTGTCAAGGGATTCCAGAAAATCATCTACCGGACAGTCGCCATTCTCCTTATGATAGAAGTCTACATCGTAACATTCCAAGCGGCAGCCCTCCTCTATGGGATATATCCTATTTCTATAATATATGATATATCCCATTTTGTCAAGGGTGCGATAAAAATATCTTCTCGCTATTTTACAATTTCTTCATAGGATTTTCATGCAAACCCGTGCTTTTGGTGCTATACTACTGACATAAGGAACCGGGGCCGCAACCGATTCCTTGTACATGATTCCTCCTCACACCAAGGCAATATCCAAACAGAAAGCCCCTTTCAGTGGTCCGCAAGCACTGGAAGGGGCTTTCTGCGTGTTTTGGTGGAAATTCCCGCCTGATTCGGTGCATTTAGGGTTGACCGGCCTTTTGGCCGGCGCTATAATAAAAAGTGGAAAAGATCCTTAGGAGGTGAACGCAGGACAATGGACCCGGATCATAGTCGAAGATGCGGTTTTGGTGCGATAGGACGGGACATGGAGCAGGCTGCGTTCGCCTTTTTTGCCCGGTAAGAGGTGCTGTTCGGGCACTTCTCAGCGGGGAGAAAGGGCGCGGCTTTGTGCGCGTGGAAGCCTTGGCAAGGGGTGGATGCGGGCCGTTGGCGGCGCTTTTTGTTTTGCCCTGTACCAACCGCCGGAATACGGTAGGAGGTACGCAAAATGGAAATGGAAGAAAAGAAAAACGAACTGACCGAGGCCGCCCTGCCTGTGCAGGAGCTGCCCGCTGATATCCCAGACGAGGTGCGCCAGAAGCTGGTCAGAGATCTGAACGAGGAAGCTACAGAGGACCTGAAGCAGGACATCCGGGAGGCCGAGAAAGAGGAAGCCCGGGACGAGGAGGTCAAGGCTGACCCCGAGATGCTGACCAAGAGCCGCCTGCTCAAGATGCTGGTAAAAAAGCAGTACGTCAAGCTGCGCGAGGTCACCGAGGAGGAGCAGCCCGCCGACCTGGCAGAGCTGCTGGAGGAGCTGGACGAGAACAACCGTCTGGTGGTGTTCCGCCTGCTGAAAAAGGAAGTGGCCACTGAGGCCTTCGCCTATATGTCCGATGAAGCCCGGGATGACCTGGTCAACGCCTTCTCCGACGTGGAGCTGGTCAGCGCCATTGAGGAGATGAGCCTGGACGATGCTGCCGACCTGCTGGAGGATATGCCCGCAGGCGTGGTCAAGCGGGTGCTGGAGAAATCCTCCAAGCAGACCCGCGAGAGCCTGAACAAGCTGCTGAATTACCCCGAGAGCTCAGCCGGCAGCTTGATGACCCCTGAATATGTCCGGCTGAAAAAAGAGATGAATGTCCGGCAGGCGCTGGATGCCATCCGGCGGCAGGGCGAGAACGCCGAGACCGTCTATATCAACTATGTTGTGGAGCGCAACCGCCTGAAGGGTGTTGTTTCTGCCCGTGACCTGCTGCTGGCAGACCCCGATACCCCGCTGGTCGATATCATGGACGACAACGTGGTCACCGTGAAGGTCACGGATGACCAGGAGTTTGTGGCCCGTGAGATGCAGCGCTACGACTTTACCGCAATGCCCGTTGTGGACAACGAGGGTATGTTTGTGGGCATTATCACCATTGACGATGCAATCGATGTTCTGACCGATGAGAGCACCGAGGATATGCAGAAGATGGCCGCCATTCTGCCCGCGGATGAGGCCACCACTTATTTTGGCACCAGTGTCTGGACCCACGCCAAGCAGCGCATCCCCTGGCTGCTGATCCTGATGCTGTCGGCCACCTTTACCGGCATGGTCACCACCCATTACGAGGAAGCCTTTGTGAGCCTGCCCCTGCTGGTCTCCTTTATGCCCATGCTGATGGATACCGCCGGCAACTGCGGCAACCAGATCAGCACCCTGATGGTGCGCGGTCTGGCGCTGGGCGAGGTGGAACCCTCTGATTTCCTCAAGGTGCTGGCCAAGGAGCTCCGTGTTTCCGCGATCGTGGGTGCGGTGCTGGGCCTGGTGAACGGTCTGCGCATCTACTTGATGTACACCTTCATCTTTGCCGGTCAGTATGACAATGTGATGGGCTACGCCATCGTCGTCAGCGTGTCGCTGTTCTTAAGCGTTATCCTGGCAAAGCTGGTGGGCGGTATGCTGCCCCTTGCCGCCAAGAAGCTGGGTGCGGACCCGGCCATCATGGCGACCCCCTTCATCACCACCATTGTGGATGCCTGCAGCTTGATCCTGTACTTCCAGATCGCGCAGGTCGTGTTCCGGAATATGATGTAACGTTTGATTTTATAGGAGCAGCCCTCTCAGTCAAAGCCTGACGGCTTTGCCAGCTCCCCCGAAGGGGGAGCCTATTGCTGGCCTGAGATAAAGGCAGCATAGCCTCGCCCTTTGGGAGAGGTGGCAGCGCGCAGCGATGACGGAGAGGGCTGTTTCTTTTTGTTGAAAACTCAAGTTTTCCCGCTGTTTTCCACAGGTCGATTTTTGTAGAAAATGGGTGTGGAAAACTACCGTCTCCTTCATTCCAACGGGGAGAAATTCAAGGAGCGGATTTTCTGCCTGCTGTAAAAAGTAAATTTTCGGGTTTGACTTTCTTTCAGAAAAAAGGTGCAAAGGCCCATAATTCCCCTGATTTTCGCAAAGATTCGCGCGATACAATACACCATGTATAAACCACCTCACAGGAAAATGTGGAAAACTCAGTGGAAAAAGTGGAAAACATCGTGGGAAAACTGGTGCTTTTTTCACAATTCCGGTGGAAAACCCGGTGGAAAGAGTGGATAAGTCCATCTGAACGCACCAAAAATGGATACAACCTGCTGTTTTAGCACTCGGATGAACAGACAGCCAGATCCCTTTGTTCACACCCTTCGCCTTGAATGGCCCTGCCAATCATGGTACAATGAAAAAAGAGAGCGTTCCCGGCCAATGGGGCGCAAATTTTACGAATAACGGAGGCTTCTGCCTATGAACTGGATCACCAAGCTGGAACGGAAATACGGCCGGTTCTGCATTCCCAACCTCATCAACATCCTCATCGGCGGCCAGATCCTGGTCTACGCCATTGAACTGTTCGTCAACCAGTATATTTCCTTTTATCTCTCCCTGAGCCGCAGTGCCCTGTTCGCCGGGCAGATCTGGCGGCTGTTCACCTTTGTGCTGGTGCCTTTTTCAGGCGGCGGGCCGCTCAGCGTGGTGCTGGGCATCTATTTTACCTGGTTCGTCGGCAGTGTGCTGGAACGGGAGTGGGGCGATTTCCGCTTCAACCTTTACGTCCTGCTGGGGATGGCAGGCGCGTGGCTGGCCTGCCTGCTGACAGGCTCTGCCGATACCTACTGCCTGTCCCTCTCCCTCCTGCTGGCCTTTGCCATGCTTTACCCGGAGCTGCAGGTGCTGCTCTTCTTCGTCATCCCCCTCAAGGTGAAATATTTCGGCATCTTTGCCGCCGCCCTGTGGGTGTTCAGCTTCCTGAGCATGGGGATGCTGGGCAAGCTGAACTATCTGCTCTGTATGCTGGGCTTCCTTCTGTTCTTCGGGCCGCAGGCCTGGCATAACATCCGCGCCTGGGTGCGCCGGGAGCAGTGGAAGAGGAAAAATCGGAGATGATGATTGATCGTCTGGAAGGCAATTCGGAATTAAAGACCAGCGTCCGGCTGATGCTGGGGGGCCGCCGCATGACCCACAGTGTTCTGCTGGTGGGCGAAGAGGGGCTGGGAACCGGGTTTGCGGCCCGCTGCGTGGCGGCGGATTACCTTTACCCCAACGGCGGCGCGCCCGCCGAAGCCTTGCTCCGGGGCGAGTGCTGCCGTGCCGTGGCAAAGGCCGGTAAGCGCGACAGCGGCCAGATTGAGACCGGCATCGTCCGGGAAGCCATCTCCGTGACCGGTATGGGCAGCGGCGGGCGGTATCTGGTCGGTCAGGTCACGGCCATGCGCAGCGAGATCTTCAACACCAGCCTTTCGGCAGAGGGGCGCGCAGTGCTGCTCTACCATGTGGAGCGGATGAACGAGGAATCGGCCAACGCCCTGCTGAAGGTCATGGAGGAGCCGCCCGAGGGTGTGCTTTTTCTGCTGACGGCGGATTCGCTGGCGGGCGTTCTGCCCACCATCCGGAGCCGCTGCATCAGCTTTGCAGTGGCTCCCGTTTCCCCCGCCGATTGCGCCCGCTACTGCACCGCACAGGGGGTGGACAGCAAGGATGCCGCCCTGTACAGTGAGCTGTTCGATGGCCACATCGGCACAGTGCTGGATGCGGCCCGGGATGAGGCCCGCCGGGCGCAGGTGGACAAGGCGCTTGCCCTTGCCAAAGCAGCGGCCGCGCAGGACAGCTATGCCGCCGCCGTTCTGCTGGCGGCCTACGAAAAGGATAAGGTGGGGGCCGCCGCTCTGCTGGCCGATTTCCGGGCCGTAGCGGCCGCAGGGCTACGCGGAAGCCCCCGTGCCCCGGTGCAGGGCGATGCCGCCCGCAAGGCCCTTGCAGCCGCCGATGCGGCGATCCAGCGGCTGGGTGCGCAGGTGAACCCCAAGATCACCTTGAGTGTGCTGGCAATGAAGTTCCGGACATTCTGATAAAAAAGAGCAGCCTTTACCCTCTCCGTCATTGCTTGCGCAATGCCACCTCTCCCGAAGGGAGAGGCAAAACATCAAAGAGGGTAAAGGCTGCTATATATGGAATAGCCCTTGGCTCCCCCTTCGGGGGAGCTGTCGAGCGTTAGCGAGACTGAGAGGGTGAGATTATCTTCTCCGTGCTTTTCTGCGCCGGCCCAGATTCAGCGAGCCGCCCCCGGCAACAAGGGTGAAGAAGCTGAGAACAGCCAGAAGAACGATGAGAGCCGCCATCAGGAGAAGTGTGGACTGAAGGTCGGTGCGAAAGTCGGAGACATATTCCTGATGGGTCACAAGGTCTACCGTGCCCACCTCATAGCCGTCCAGATAAACGGTGGCCGTGCCAAGGACAGCTCCGTCCTTGACGGTGGCGGAGATGTTCTCCTGAAGGTCGTAGGTGAAGGTCACCTTGTCGTCCGCATGGCCGTAGCCGCTGACCGGTGCGGCAGCGTAAAGCTCCACTTCCTCATAGGAGCGGCACTTCTTCAGAGGGGCGGTGGTCAGCGGGGTCTCAGTGTCCACCAGCTCCCGGTCAGAAAAGCTTGCAAAGGCCCAGTCCAGGATCTCGGAGGCCTCCCTGTAAATGTTGTCGAGGTCAGAACCCAGCACCACCAGCCCGTAGGTGTGGCCGTCCTTCTGGGCAAAGGTCACATAGCACCGGCCCGCCAGGGTGGTAAAACCGGTCTTCATGCCCCGGATGTAATCCCGGTAGTAGGGGTACTCCGGGTTGAGCATCAGGTTGGTGGAGGTGATGGTGCGCTCGTTCTGGTGCAGATTGGTGGCAGGCAGGGTATAACTCAGGGTGTTTGCCACCTGCATATAGGTCTCGTTCTCGGCGCAGGCCTTGGCGATCAGGGCCAGATCGTGGGCCGAGGAGACGTTGCCGTAATCATACAGGCCGTGCACACAGGTAAAGCTGGTGCTGGTGCAGCCCAGCTCTTTGGCACGCTGGTTCATCCGGGCCACAAAGGCGGTCAGGTCGCCGTCCGAAACATCACTGGCGATCGCACTGGCCGCGTCGTTGGCACTGGCCACCAGCAGGCCGTACAGCAGGTCGATGCGGCGCACCGTTTCACCGATGCGCAGGTTGATGGTGCTGCCGTTGGCGTTCTGAATATCCTTGAACTCCTGGGTCAGGCTGGCGGGGATGGTGATCTCCGCGTTCATGTCCTTGCCGCTTTCCAGAAACAGCAGGGCTGTCATCATCTTGGTCAGGCTGGCAATGTAGCGCTGCTGGTCCGCGTTCTGTTCCAGAATGGGCTTGTCGATGTCCGCGTTGAACAGATAGACCGACTCGCCCTCGTTCACGGTCTGGATGGGCATTTCGTATGCGGCCAGACCGGGCAGGACAAGGGTCAGGGCCAGCGCTGCCGTCAGCAGCAGGGCCGCCGCCCGGCGGAAGAGAGTAGAGTTCTGCATAAGCGTATCCTCCAACGGAAGCTCCCGGCTTCCCTGAATCAAAAACTAAAATACTATATAAAAGAATACCATAAATGACGGAAAAGAGAAAGGTGGTTTTTCACAATGTTGTTGCCTTTTGGTGGAAAAGTTCCCCGGGACGAGGGTGCGGTGTTCGTGGCACCCAACGCCACGGTGCTGGGTGATGTGGTGCTGGGGCCGGGCTCTTCGGTCTGGTACGGTGCGGTTCTGCGCGGGGACGATGGTACCCTGACCCTGGGCGAGAACACCAATGTGCAGGATAATGCGGTGCTCCACTGTGACCCGGGCGGGGCGGTCACGCTGGGCAAAAACGTGACCGTGGGCCACTGTGCCCTTGTCCACGGGTGCACCGTGGGAGATGGTTCCCTGATCGGGATGCACGCCACCCTGCTCAACCACTGTGTTGTGGGCAAAAACTGCATCATCGGGGCCGGTGCGCTGGTGCCGGAAGGCAAGATCATCCCGGACGATTCCCTTGTGGTGGGGGTTCCGGGGAAGATCATCAAGCAGGTCAGCCCCGAACAGGCAGCCGCCAGCCTTGCCAATGCCGCCCACTATGTGGGAGAGGGCCGCCGTCACGCCGCAGCCCTGCGGAAAGAGGAAAAAGGTGAAAACGAGTGAGCGAAATAATTTCGTGCGAAGCTTAACAGAATTTTCACAAGATTTCACAAGAAAGTAATGACTTTTGCGCCGAAATCGGGTATACTATGAGCACAAGGGAGCGGGGCCGCAACCGTCTCCCTTGCACATGATTCCTCCTCACACCAAAGCAATACCCCAAAACAAAAGTCCCCTCCGGTGTACCGCAAGCGCCGGAGGGGACTTTTGTTTGTCTGAAACAGCGCCCCCGGCGGAGCGATCCTCTGCCGGGGGCGCTGTGTTATATCAAGTTTCAGAGGGAACCGTAGATGCCGCGCACGGAGACCTCGCCGGTGAACACATGCTCCTCGCCGCTGTTGGTGCGGACAACAAGACGGCCCTCCTCGTCTACATCCACGGCCTTGCCTGCTCCCTGCCCGCCGTCCGGCAGGTCAAAGGTCACCCGCCGTCCGATGTTGACACAGGCGGCCTTGTACTCCTCCCGGAAAGGTGCAAAGCCATCCCGCGCAAAGGTGTACAGGGGCCGATCAAAGCCGAAATCCGTCAAAGCCTCGGCCAGCCAGCCGGGATCCTGCTCTAGATCGATCGCGGCACCCTGCAGGGCCAGCGAGGTGCCGTGGGGCAGGTCGGCAGCATCAAAATAACTCTGCGGCTGGGCCAGGTTGATGCCAATGCCGCACAGGATGCCCCGGCCCTGCTGCTGGTAGCCGTAGCAGACGCTTTCGCACAGGATGCCCACGATCTTTTTGCCGTTCAGCAGCAGGTCGTTGGGCCACTTGATCTGGCAGTCCACGCCGTAGCGCAGGGCCAGCTGTCTGCGCACGGCAAGGCTGGCCAGCAGGGGCAGGGTGGCGGGCTGCGCCAGCGGCTCCCGGATGGCGACTGTGTAGTACAGCGCCTTGCCCTCGGCGTTGACCCAGGTGCGGCCAAGGCGGCCCCGCCCGGCGGTCTGGTTGGTGGTGTATACCGCGCCCACCGGGCCGAACTCTTCAAAATGCTCTTTCATATACGCGTTGGTGCTGCCGCATTCGGGCAGATAACGCACCTCATTGATGCTCATTGCTGCGGTACCTCTTTGTGTGCAAAGCTGGTGATCTTGCCCTTGTCCAACAGCATCACGCCGTAGGTGTTGGGGCCGGTGTAGCAGCGGCCGCAGGAACCCGGATTGAACAGGAACACACCGTTTTTCTGGATGGCGATGGGTTTGTGGGTGTGGCCGAACAATGCCACCTCAGCGCCGCGGGCGGCGGCGGCATCCGCCAGCGTGTCCAGATCGTATTTTACGCCGTACATGTGACCATGAGTATAGAAAACGACCACCTGATCGAATGCGGCCAGCCCGTCCAGCGGCTCCAACGCGCCAAAATCGCAGTTACCGGCCACGGCGTAGACCTTCATTTTGGGGTGCAGGGTCAGCGCCTCTTCCAGGTCGCGCAGGCCATCTCCCAAAAAGACAACGGCATTTGCATCGCTTTCTGCGTGCAGGATGCGCTCCACTGCACTGGCGCTGTTGTGGCTGTCGCTCAGGATCAAAAGTTTCGTCACGGGACTACGTCCTCCTTATTTATACGTATTAAACCTCTCAGTCGCCTTCGGCGACAGGTACGGGTTGCGGCTCCCAGCATTCATTTCGTGTTGTAAACAACACTTATGTCTTGCTGGCCGCGGCCCCAACAGCAACGCCCTTTATCCGCCACTGGCGGCGGTTGTTGCTGTTGCCCCTGGTAGGGGAGCCAAGCTTACGTTCTTGTCTCCCCTGTCAGGAGAGGGGGCAATGCGAAGCATGGACAGAGAGGTCAATCTGCCTGCAAAGCAAGCAGCTGCTTGTACACTTCACTCTTGGAATACGGCGTGCCCTGCGCGGCGGCCTTGGCGGCGGCAGAGGCCGCATAGCCGTTCCGGGTCAGTTCCAGCGCCCGCTGGGCGGCCTGCTCCAATGTCAGTTCTTCCTCGGCTTCGGCGGCGGGCGCACCGGCCATCACCAGAACATACTCGCCGCGGGGGTCGTTCTCGGCATAATGGGTCTGGGCCTCGCCCAGCGTCGTTTTCCAGATCTCCTCGTGGAGCTTGGTCAGCTCCCGGCAGAGGGTGATGCTCCGCTCGGGGCCGAAGGCGGTGGTCAGGTCGTCCAGCGTGGTGCGCAGTTTGTGGGGCGCTTCGTAGAAGATGACCGTTCGCTTTTCCCCCTGCAGCTCGGCCAGCCGCTCCCGCTTCTGCTTTTTGTTCACAGGCAGAAAACCCTCAAACACCCAGCGGGAGGTGTCCTGACCGGAGACGGCCAGCGCCGTCACACAGGCGGAAGCTGCCGGAACGGGCACCACCTTGATGCCCCGGGCCAGCGCGTCCCGCACGATCACCTCGCCCGGGTCCGACACACAGGGCATTCCGGCATCGCTGCACAGGGCGCAGTTCTCGCCTTCCTCAATGCGGCGCAGGATCCCCTCGCCCTTCTGCAGGGCGTGCTCGTAGTAGCTCACCATCGGCTTTTTCAGTCCCAGAAAGTTGAGCAGCTTCATGGTCACGCGGGTATCCTCTGCGGCAATAAAATCTGCCGCGCCAAAGGTGGCTGCCACACGGGGCGGCATGTCATCCAGGTTGCCGATGGGTGTGGCAACGATATAAAGAGTACCTGCCATAGTATCCTCCCATTTGATTTGTACAAAACCTCTCTGTCATCCCGTACTTGGCGCGCAGCGCTTGAGAGGTTCAGCGTCCATACATTGCCGCGCCTGCCGAGATGAGTACATCCGGCTCGACCCGCAGCCCTGTTTTTCGGTTCTTCTGTGCTTCCACCAGAAACAGCCAGGGGGCGGCATCCAGCCGGTTTTTCACAAAGGCCAGCCGCTTGGGCTCCAGCCGGTTGGCCCGCAGGACTGCCAGCACCTCGGCCAGCCGCTCGGGCCGGTGGCAGAGCGAGAGCCGCCCGCCATCCTTCAGCAGCCGGAACGCGCACTTGCAGACATCGTCTAGCGTGCAGTCCGTCTCGTGGCGGGCAGTGGCCCGGGCTCTGTCGGCGGCCTGCTCCCCTGCCGTGAAATAGGGTGGGTTGCAGGCACACAGGTCGTAGCTGCCCTCGCCTTCCCGGAAGGAGCGCAGGTCGGCGCAGACGGGCGTGATGTGCGCAATGCCCTGTTCGGCGCAGGCGGCGGCCAGCAGCGCGCTGGCTTCGGGCTGCAGCTCCAGCCCCAGGCAGGGGCCGCGGTGGCCCCGGTCGTGCCATTCCAGGCTCACGATGCCGCAGCCGGAGCACAGGTCGGCGGCGCGCCAGGCCCGCTTTGGCTCCGAAAACCGGGCCAGCAGCAGAGCGTCTGAGCCAAAGCGGTGCACGGCTGAACAATAGACTCTTGTTCTATTATACAAAATCTCGGTGGAATGTTCCATATACAGCACCTAAAATCCACTGCCAAAATATCGGGCGGAAAAATCGGGGAAAATTGTGCATGAAAGAAAAGCAGCAGACCCGCTTTTGACAGGTCTGCTGCTTTTGATGCGTTTTTTCAGTGTTCGCCGTGAAATTATTCAGCAGCGATAGCACCGGTGGGGCAAGCACCCTCGCAAGCGCCGCAATCGATGCAAGCGTCTGCATTCACAACTGCAACACCATTCTCAATGGTGACAGCACCAACGGGGCAAGCGCCCTCGCAAGCGCCGCAGCCAACACATGCGTCAGAAACCTTGTGTGCCATAATAAAACTCTCCTTTTATCACCCGTGCACTAGCTTTAAGAAGAAGTCTGCCCTCGCACGGTGCCAGCAGGCTTCCCCGGAATTCATCCTTGTCTGCATTCTAGCAAAGTGGAAAAGAAAAGGCAAGACTAACCGTGTGCCATAAAAGCCCAAAGTTTTATTTTTGTGGGGTTGCACAAAAGCAAGGCCTAACTTTGCGGGAAAATTAAGAGAGTTTTTTGGCGAAAATCACGAAGAATGGTTAGTTTTGTGATACTAACTGCCGCGATATCCCACTATTTTTCTGGGAATTATTTCTCTTTTTTGGGGCATTTGCCGCAGCCCACATTGCCCTTTTCATCGGCGGCTGCCACCACCGGGGCGGGGTTGCGCACACCGGAATAATCGTCGTCCGGGTCGGGGCGGCGGGGTGCCCGTTTGCCGCCGCTGATATACTCACACACGCCCACCTTATAGTAGCGCGGGGTCAGGGCTTCGGTGCCGCAGCGCACCCGCAGGTAGCCGGAGATGGGGTTCACTTCCAGCACGGTGCCCAGACCGTCCGGGGTGCGCACGGTGCTGCCCACCATGGGCATGATGCTGTTCAGGTACTCGTAGGCGTTTTCCTCGTAGGAAAGGCAGCACATCAACCGGCCGCAGGCACCGCTGATCTTGGTGGGATTCAGGGAAAGGCCCTGCTCCTTGGCCATCTTGATGGAAACGGGCTGGAAATCCTTGAGGAAGCGGCTGCAGCAGAAGGGCTGGCCGCAGATGCCCAGACCGCCGATCATCTTGCTCTCGTCGCGCACGCCGATCTGGCGCAGCTCGATGCGGGTGTGGAAGATGCCGGCCAGATCCTTGACCAGTTCGCGGAAGTCCACCCGGCCGTCGGCGGTGAAGTAGAACATGATCTTGGAGCGGTCAAGGGTGTACTCGGCCTCCACCAGCTTCATTTCCAGGCCGTGGCGGGCAATGCACTCCTGGCAGGTGTGGTAGGCGCGCTTCTCATCCTCGCGGTTCTGGTGCATCCGGCGCACATCCACGCTGTCGGCCATCCGGGTGATGGGCTTGAGCGCTTTGGAAACGGCGCTGTCGGCGATCTCTTTCACGCCCTGCACCACTTCGCCGCACTCAATGCCGCGGGCGGTCTCCACGATCACGTATTCGCCGGTTTTGATGTCGGCCCCGGCAGGGTCGAAATAATAGCTTTTGCCGTTTTCCTTGAAACGGACAGAGATGACTTTTTTCATACTGTTCCTCACAGGGGAAATTCCCCTATCTCGTAAAAAGGCCCGCAGAAGGGCCTGAAGATCCATTCTGAGGATTATTATAGCATAAACGTTGAAAATTGAACAGCCCTCTCCGGTTCACTTCGTTCGCCAGCCCAGGTTGTGGCTCCCAGCAGCTGCTTCGTGCAATTGCACTCGCACCTTGCTGGCCACTGCCCCAACAACTCCTCCCTCAATCCGCCACTGGCGGCGGTCGTCGTCGTTGCCCCCAAAGGGGGATCCGATAAAAAAATTTCATCCTCTGCAACATTCCGCCCCGCTCATTCGTATCCCACTTGAACTCCGTCTGAAATTTGATCTCCAAAACGTCAAAAAACTGAGGTATCATCCGGATTTCACAAAAGATTCTCAAGATTTGCTAAAGAATCTCCGGGCAAGCCTTGCAAGCCCCGGAACCGGGTGTATAATAGGGGTATCGCCTTTGATCCGCTCTGAGAAAAAAGAGCAGCCGCGCAGTTCGTGGAAAAACACAGAAACGGTAGGAAGAAATGGAAAAATTCAGTGTCAAAAAACCGTTCACCGTTCTGGTTGCAGTCATCATGGTCATCATGCTGGGCCTTGTGTCCGTGCAGAACATGCAGACCAATCTGCTGCCAAACGTGAACACACCGTACCTGATGGTGGTCACGGTCTATCCCGGTGCCAGCCCGGAGCGTGTGGAGAGCGAGGTCTCCGACGTGATGGAGAGCGCGCTGGGCACCATCTCGGGCGTGAAAAACGTCACGGCCACCTCGGCAGAAAACTACAGTCTGCTGCTGATGGAGTTTGAGGATGATACGGACATGAACAGTGCCGTGGTCAAGGTGTCCAACAAGGTGGACCAGACCACCGCCAGCCTGCCAAGCAGCTGTATGACCCCCTCCATCATTGAATATACCCTGAACATGAACGCCTTTATGACCGTGGCCGTCAGCCGCGAGGGCAGCAATTCCTATGAGCTGGCCGATTTCGTCAACGACACCATGGTTCCCTATATCGAGCGTCAGGGCGGCGTTTCCAATATTTCCGCCAACGGCCTGGTCACCCGGATGGTGCAGGTGCAGCTTGATCAGGAAAAGATCGATGCCATCAACGAAAAGCTGCTGGAGGTCATTGACGTGCAGCTGGCCGATGCAAAGTCCCAGCTGGATGATGCCGAGGCCCAGATCGAGGCAGGCAGAAAGCAGTACGAGACCCAGCTGGCCAATTACGACAAGCTGGTCAGCGATACCATCAACAGCCAGTATTCCGGCGAACTGCAGGATTCCTTCATGCTGGTCAAGAAGCAGGCACAGGCCCTTCTGGAGAGCGTCAACCAGCTCATTGCCGTGGTCAACGAGCCTGAGATCCAGCAGGCCCTGATCGATGTGCGGGACGGCCTGCAGCGGGTCGTGGACAAGTTCAATGAGACCGGAATGCAGGATATCGATTCTCTGATCGAGATCGTGGCGGAGCTGCGCGATATCACCGATAAGCTGACCACCGCTTTGCAGGATCTGCAGCAGCGCCTGAACGCGCAGGGCGACACCGCCGGCACAACGGCCGGGGAGCTGGTCGATGATCTGCAGGTGCAGCAGAGCCTGAGCAACATTTATAACACGCTGGAGAGCACCATCAAGGCCATGGACGACGTGCCCGGCCTGATGGATCAGTTCACCCAGATCGTGGGCAGCTATTCCCAGCAGCAGCTGCAGGCCTATATCAAGTTCACCGAGGCCCGCGAGATGCTGAACGATTACGAGAAGCAGCTGGAAGATGCCAAGCAGCAGTACGAGGATGCCAAGCAGATGGCCATGGAGAACTCCGACGTGGCCAAGATGCTGGATATTGACACGCTGGCACAGCTGATCTATGCCCAGAACTTCTCCATGCCCGCCGGTTATGTCAAGGATTCCAGCAACAAGTCCTGGCTGCTGAAGGTCGGCGAGGAGTACGACAGCATCGAGGATATCTCCGGTGCCCTGCTGCTCCATGTGGACGGCTTTGGCGATGTCCGCCTGTCTGACGTGGCCGATGTGCAGATCATTGACAACGCGGAGGACAGCTTTACCCGCCTGAACGGCGAGCGCTCTGTGGTGCTGAAGATCTTCAAGAGCAATTCTTCCAGCGCCGGTGAAGTTTCCGGCAACTGCAAGGCCGCCTTCAAGGAGCTGGAACAGAAATACGATGGCCTGCATGTGGTCGTGCTGTCCAACCAGGGCAACTACATCAGCATCATCGTCGGCAGCATCCTGAGCAGTATGCTCATCGGCGCGGCCCTTGCCATCATCGTGCTGGCCATCTTCCTCAAGGACATCAAGCCCACGCTGGTGGTCGGCATCAGTATCCCGCTGTCGGTGCTGTTTGCCGTGGTGCTCATGTACTTCACCGGCCTGGATATGAATATTATGACGCTGGCGGGCCTGTCCCTCGGCATTGGTATGCTGGTGGATAACTCCATCGTCGTCATCGAGAACATCTACCGTCTGCGCAGCCGCGGCGTGCCCGCTGCCCGCGCGGCGGTCCAGGGCACCAAGCAGGTGGGCATGGCCATCATGGCTTCCACCCTCACCTCTGTCTGCGTGTTCCTGCCCGTCATCTTCACCTCCGGTGTCATCAAGAGCCTGCTGCAGCCCATGTCCATGTGCATCGGCTACTGTCTGGCTGCTTCCCTCATCGTGGCGCTGACGGTTGCCCCGGCGGCCTCCTCTACCCTGCTGAAAAACTCCAAGCCCAAAGAGCTCAAGTGGTTCGACAAGGTGCAGGAAAAGTACGTCAAGAGCCTGGAATGGTGCTTCCAGCACCGCTGGGCACCGCTGGGCGCGGCAGTGGTGCTGCTGGTGTTCTGCGGCTGGCGCGTGATGTCCATGGGCGTTGAGATGCTGCCCACCATCACCAGCAACGAGGCCATCGTCACCCTCTCCACCGAGAAGGATCTGACCAAGGAGGAATCCTATGCTGTGGCCGAGAATGTCATTGATGCCCTGCTGGCTGTGGACAACGTGGAAGAGGTGGGCGTTACCACCGACAGCCGCGTGGCCGGAATGGATGTCGGCCAGCTGGGTCTGCCCCAGACCATCACCGACCTGCTGAAAGCCGCCAACAGCTACGGCACCTACCAGATCAACGTGATGCTGGACGAGAGCCTCTCCTCCCGGCAGATCGAACAGGCCCGCGAGGCGCTGGAGGAAGCTGTGAACGGTGTGGAGAACTGCACCGCCACCGTTGAGATCAGCGGAATGCAGGAGCTGACCAGCCAGCTGGATATGGGCCTGACCGTCCAGGTCTCCGGCAACGACATCGACACCATGACTGCCCTCTCCGAGAAGGTGGTGGATATGGTCAACGAGATGGACGGCTTTACCAATGCCACCAACGGTCTGGGCAGCGGCGATGCCACCATCAACCTGCAGATCGACCGGGATAAGGTCCGTTCCTACGGCCTGACCGTGGCGCAGGTCTACCAGCAGATCGCCGCCAAGCTGACCACCACCACCACGGCCCAGACCCCCGTTGCCATCGATGGCTCCACCATGAACGTCCAGATCAGCAACAATCTGGACCCCATGACCAAGGAAAACATGATGGATATGACCTTTACGACCTCCGTTATGGCCGCCGACGGCACCACCGAGACCGGCACCTGCACGCTGGGCGATATGGCCACCTGGGTCACCGGCTCCACCCCGGACTCCATCACCAGCAAGAACCAGACCCGCTATATCAGTGTGACGGCGGACGCAGTGGAGGGCACCAATACCACCACCGAGACCCGCGCGCTGGAAAAGAAGCTGAACGAGTTTGCCGCATCCGATGAAATGCCCGAGGGCTGCAGCTTCTATATGGGCGGCGGCTCTGAGATCAACGGCATGGTGGTGGATCAGATGGGCCAGTGGATGTTCCTGGCGCTGCCCTTCGTCTACCTTGTTATGGTGGCCCAGTTCCAGAGTCTGCTCTCCCCCTTCATCGTTCTGTTCACCATCCCGCTGGCCTTTACCGGCGGCCTGCTGGGCCTGCTGCTCACCGGCCAGCAGCTGACCATGATCTCCCTGATGGGCTTCATCGTCCTGATGGGCACGGTCGTCAACAACGGCATCGTGTTCGTGGATTACGCCAACCAGCTGCGCATCGGCGGCATGGAGCGCCGCGCGGCCCTGATCGCCACCGGCAAAACACGAATGCGCCCCATCCTGATGACCACCCTGACCACCGTTCTGGCTATGCTCCAGCTGGTGTTCAGCGGCGATATGGCCAGCCAGCTGATGAGCGGCATGGCCATCGTCATCATCTTCGGCCTGACCTACGCCACCCTGATGACCCTGTACGTTGTGCCCCTGATGTACGACATCCTCTTCAAGAAGCCGCCGCTGAACGTGGATATCGGCGATGAGAACCTTGACGACATCCCCGATGATGCCGCCGAGTATATCGCCCAGAACACCGCTCAGCCGGAGTAAGAAAACTTCCCCAAAGCACCCTTCACAGTCATGTGAGGGGTGCTTTTTTGATACTTGCAGGATAGATAAAATGATGATAAAATATAAACGTAGAAAAGTACTCTTTTTCTGAAACGAAAGGATGGCGGAAATGCGGTTCGTACAGTTGGATGAGAAGAATGAAGAACGCATGAATGCTATCCGTAAATTCACCCTGATGGATGACACCTTTATGACACAGGTGTTTTCAGGAGATAAAGAGAGCACACAGGAGCTGCTTCGCATCATCCTGAAACGAAAGGACCTGACCGTCGCAAGGTCTGCAACACAGCTTACGATCGGCAATCTGTTTGGCCGTTCTGTACGGCTGGACATTTATGCAACGGATGATGCAGGCAAGCAGTACGATATCGAAGTACAGCAGGAAGATAAGGGAGCCGCTCCAGAACGGGCGCGGCTGAACAGTGCGATGTTTGATTCCCGCCTGACGACTTCTGGTGAAAAATATTCTGACCTGCCTGAGACATATATCATATTTATTACGGCAAATGATGTTTTGGGAGATGGTCTGCCGGTTTACAATATTGAACGGACGATTCAGGAAACCGGGAAGCTGTTCCACGACCGTGCACATATCGTATATGTGAACGGCGCATATCGGGGAACGGATGAGGTCGGTGCGCTGATGCAGGATTTCCGCTGTGATGACTATCGGGATATCCGGAACCCCAAAATAAGGGCAAGAGTAAAATACTTTAAAGAAGAAACGGAAGGAGTGGCAGCTATGTGCAAGACAATGCAGGTGATCGTTGATCGGGAACGAGAAGATGCCGAGGTGGCAAAGGGAAAGCGCATTGCGCTCAATCTCTGGAAGAACGGAGAGCATGATCTGGATAAGATCGCCCAGACCACCGAACTTTCGTTAGAACAGGTGCGGGAGGCAATTACCGAACCGTGTTCTGCATAAGAAAACTTTCCCCAAAGCACCCTTCACAGCCATGTGAGGGGTGCTTTTTGTCAACTTGCTAAAAAAATCGCCGCAGCTTTGGCACAGTCTCCAAAAATTGAGGAATTCAATAAAAAATATTGACAGGGGGGGGGG
>NZ_JAFREJ010000009.1:0-87498 GCF_017377545.1 Faecalibacterium sp. Marseille-Q4164
GAGCGCCACCTTGCCAAGGTGGAGGTAGCGAGTTCGAGCCTCGTCGGCCGCTCCAGACAAACAAGCCACTGCAAAACATGATTCGTCGTGTGATGCAGCGGCTTTTTTGTACATTGAAAGCTTTTTTGGAATTGGAAAAGGAGGGAAAAACGCAGTGATATTCGGAAAGTACATCAACCGGTATTACCTCAAGCATGCTCCCGTACTGCTGCTGGGCCTTGCCGCCCTGCTGACGGTGGATTACATCCAGCTTTTGATCCCGCAGCTCTACCGGCTGGTCATCAACGGTGTGAACCTTGGCCAGGTGGTGGTGAACGGTGAGACGCTGCTCTTTACCAAAGAGGTGCTGCTGCAGCACATCTGCCTGCCCATGATCTGGATCGTGGTGCTGATGGTCATCGGGCGCTTTTTGTGGCGCATCTGTTTCTTCGGCTCGGCGGTGCGGGTCGCGGCAGACCTGCGGGAGCGGATGTTCGACCACAGCCGCAGGCTGTCCCAGCAGTACTATCAGGTGAACAAGGTCGGCAACCTGATGAGCCTGTACACCAACGACCTGGACACCATTCAGGAGTGCTTTGGTGACGGCGTGCTGATGTTCTTCGACGCGCTGACCTTGGGTCTGCTGGCTCTTTATAAGATGTGGACCATGGACGTGCGGCTGACCCTGCTGGCCCTGATCCCGGCCCTGATCATGTTTGCCATCGGCACCCAGATGAGCAAGGTGATGACCCGGCGCTGGGAGGAGCGGCAGGAGGCCTTCTCCGGCCTTTCCGATTTCGCGCAGGAGAACTTTTCCGGCATTGCGGTCATCAAGGCCTTTGTCAAGGAGTACAAGGAACTGCAGGCTTTCCGGAAGCTGAACAAGGAAAACGAGGAGATCAACGTGACCTACACGAAGATCGCCACCCTGCTGGAGGTGCTGGTGACCCTGTTCGTGGAGTCCGTGGTCTGCATCATTCTGGGTTACGGCGGTTATCTGGTCTATCAGGGCCGATTCAACGCCGGCCAGCTGGTGGAGTACATCGGCTACTTTGAGGCCATCGTCTGGCCCATCATGGCTGTGTCCATGCTGATCGAAAAGACCAGCCGCGGCAAGGCCTCCCTGAACCGTATCACCGAGCTGCTGGATGCCCCCATCGATGTGGCCGACCGCCCCGGCGTGGCTGACCTGACCGACCCCAAAGGCGGCATCGAGTTCCGCCACCTGAACTTCCGCTACCCGGACGGCGAGTACGATGTGCTGCGGGATATCTCCTTTACCATTGCGCCCGGCGAGAGCGTGGGCATCGTGGGCAAGACCGGTGCGGGCAAGACCGCGCTGGTGGACCTGCTGCTGCGCACCTATAATGTGCCGGACGGAACACTGTTCGTGGACGGCAGGGATGTGAACAGCCTTTCCATCCACTCGGTGCGCAATGCCTGTGCCTACGTTCCGCAGGATAATTTCCTGTTCTCGGACACCATCGCCCACAACATTGCCTTTGGTGTGGACGATGCCACCCCCGAGGACATCGAGCGGGCGGCAAGCATGGCCGATGTGCGGGATAATATCGTGGACTTCAAGGACGGCTACGAGACCGTTCTGGGCGAGCGCGGTGTGACGGTGTCCGGCGGCCAGAAGCAGCGCATCTCCATCGCCCGCGCCCTGCTCAAGGACGCACCCATCCTGATCCTGGACGACTCCGTCTCGGCGGTGGATACCAGCACCGAGAAGATCATTCTGGACAACCTCAAGAACAGCCGGGCAGGCAAGACCACCCTGCTCATTGCCCACCGCATTTCCACGGTGGAGCGGCTGGATAAGATCGTATTCCTCAACGAGGGCCGGGTGGAAGCCGTCGGCCCCCACGATCAGCTGTATGCTTCCTGCCCGGAGTACCGCCGGATGGTCGATCTGCAGCGGCTGGAGGATGAGACGAAGGGAGGCGAAAACGCATGATGCATCTGAATCCGTTGGTTCTGGTGGGCGCTGTCATCGGCGTGATCACCGCCCTGCTGGTGGCAGCTTATGCCGCCGTCAAGGACAAAAAGACCGCCATGGGCTTTGAGCGCAACATGGAGGACGGCGAGATTATGCGCCGCCTTGCCCGCTATGCCCGGCCCTACCTGAGCAAATTCCTCATTGTGGGCGTGCTGATGCTCTTCTCCATTGCCTACGATATCATTTCGCCCCTCATCGTGGGCCGCATCGAGGAGCTGGTGGCCGGGGAGTTTGAACTCCGCGCCCTCTTCCTGGGCGTGTCAGTGTATGCAGGCGTGCTGGTGTTCTCTATGGGCAGCACCTACCTGCAGGCCGTGATCCTGCAGCGGGTGGGCCAGCGCATCATCTCCGATCTGCGCGAGGATCTGTTCAGCCACATTGAATCTTTGGCACACGAGCAGCTCAACGAGATCCCCGTGGGCAAGCTGGTCACCCGCGTGACCAACGATACCAACGCCATCTCCATGATGTTCACCAACCTCTTGGTCCAGCTGACCAAGAACAGCTTTGTCATTCTGGGCATTCTGGTGGCCATGCTCTGCCTGAACTACGAGCTGACGTTGATGGTGCTCTGCTTTGTGCCCTTCATCGCGATCTTCACGGTCATCTTCCGCAAGTTCTCCCGCCGCGCCAACCGCAAGCTCAAGAACGCGACCACCGATATCAATACCTATCTGTCCGAAAACCTGTCCGGCATCAAGGTCACCCAGATCTTTGGCCGGGAGGACGAGAAGATGGAGGACTTCCGCCAAAAAAGCCAGAAGCTGGCCCGGGCCAATCAGGAGCAGATCTTCGTGTTCAGCGTGTTCCGTCCGCTGGTGTATATGCTCTATGTCAGCTCGATCCTGTGCCTGTTCTATCTGGGCGGCATGGGTCACCTGAACAACGTCAGCTTTCTGGGTCAGACCATTTCCAGCGGCACCATCGTCACCTTTTATATGTACATCTCCAAGTTCTTCACCCCCATCCAGAACCTGGCCGAGCAGTTCAACTGGCTGCAGTCGGCGCTGGCATCGGCAGAAAAGGTGTTCTCCATCATGGACATCCAGCCCAGGATGCAGGATGCCCCCGATGCCATTGAGCTGAACGAGGTGAAGGGCGAGATCGAGTTCCGGGACGTGTGGTTCAGCTACGTTCCCGGCGAGTGGGTGCTGCAGGGCGTTTCCTTCCATGTGGATGCCCGCCAGACCGTGGCCTTTGTGGGTTCCACCGGCTCCGGCAAGAGCACCATCCTCTCCCTGATCTGCCGGAACTACGAGTTCCAGAAGGGCCAGATCCTGATCGACGGCATCGACATCCGCAAGATCAAGATCTCCTCCCTGCGCAGGCACTTCGGCCAGATGCTGCAGGACGTGTTCCTGTTCTCGGGCACCATCCGCTCCAACATCGTCCTGCGGGAAGAGGGTATCCCCGACAGCGAGATCATGGAGGTCTGCCGCTACGTCAATGCCGACAAGTTCATCAACAAGCTGGACCACGGGCTGGACGAAGAGGTGCGTGAGCGCGGCAACAACTTCTCCGCTGGGCAGCGGCAGCTGCTCAGCTTTGCCCGCACCATCATCCATAAGCCCAGCGTGATGATCCTGGACGAGGCTACCGCCAACATCGACACCGAGACGGAGCTGCTCATTCAGGATTCGCTGGAAAAGATGCGCACCGTGGGCACCATGCTCATTGTGGCCCACCGGCTGTCCACCATCCAGCATGCGGACAACATCATCGTGCTGTCCCACGGTAAAATTCTGGAGCAGGGCACCCACCAGCAGCTGCTGGCCCGGCATGGCCGCTACTACCAGCTGTACACCCTGCAATACCACAAGGCGCAGCTGAACGCAGCCGAATAAACGCAGACAGAAAGGCCGCTGACCTGAGATGGGTCAGCGGCCTTTTCTGTCTGCACCGGGGGTGGAGTTGTCCGCTTCCGGATCGTCGAGGGAGCACAATTAACACTTGCAAAACAGGTGCATCGCTCGTATAATAGAATATGGTAAAATAATAAAAAAGAGAAATGGAAAGGAGGGGCCACAGGATGCAGTGGAGCGATGCGCTCGGCTACGAAGAGGTGATGACCTTTCTGCGCAGTACACCGGCGAACCTCTTTTTCAAGGATACGGAATGCCGTTATCTTTTTATTTCGGACGTTAGGACTTTCTTCCCCTACGGAGAAGGGCAGGAAGAGGATGTGCTGGGCAAGACAGATCTGGAGATCTGGAGCAGCGAGGAACAGGCCCGCTTTTATTATGAGCAGGACCAGAAGGTGCTTGCCACCGGCAAGGGAACCAGCTTTATCACCGAGGTGCCCCGGGAGGATGGGACGGCATACTATCAGATCAAAAAGAACCCCGTTGTGCTGGAGGGAAAGATCATCGGCATCGTGGGGCTTATTGGTGATATCACGGAGCGGGTGCGGCTGGAAAAACAGGCCGAGAACTGGGCCATCCACGATGAACTGACCGGTCTGTATAACCGCAACTACCTGAAGGTAAAGGGTGCCGAGCAGCTGAAGGGAGCCATCATGCCCATCACGATCATTATGGGCGACTGCAATTACCTGAAGCGTGTGAATGATGCCTACGGCCACGAGTACGGCGACCTGCTGCTCAAGCGGGTGGGCCGGGTGATCCGGGAAAACCTGCCGCCTGAGAGCGTGGCCCTGCGGATGGGCGGCGATGAATTCCTCATTGCCTGCAGCCACTTCTCTGCAGAAGAGGCCGAACAGCTGATCGAGAGGCTGCACGGGGAGCTGGCCCGCCAGAGCGACGACCGCCTCAAGCTGGATGTTGCCTTTGGATACCACACTGTGACAGAAGGCCCTTTTGATTATACCGCAGTCTACCATGCTGCCGACCGGGATATGTACCGGAACAAGCGCAAAAACCGCTGATCATACGGACGAAAAAACAGCCTCAGCCCGATCTCCCAAGGGCTGAGGCTGTTTTGGTGATCTGTTACATCAGGGCGGTGAGTACCAGCGCGCAGAGAGGGAAAACGCCATCTGCGGCGGCTTACAGGATCACATTTTTGATGAGCAGGGAAACGCTGCCGTCCGGATCGTGGAGGAACTCCAGCTCGGAATCGGAGTTCAGCAGCTCGGTGGGGATCTTGACCTCGATGCCGTTGGCGGTGCGGATGCTCCGGCTCTCCATCCGGCGGATGCGGGCAGGGGTCACGGTGACAGGGGCGGCTGCCTCTTCCAGCACCTCGCTCTTCTCCACATAGTCATCAAAGGGCACCGCGGCCAGCGGGTATTCCTCGGCCAGCTGCTGGCGCACCTGTTCCACCGATACCTGATTGTCGTTGTCGGCAGCCTGGTTGGCAATGAGCATGGCTACCTGCGCGTCGGCATGAGGCTCGTCCTCATAGGCATCCTTCACAGCCTGTGCGGCGGCCTCCTGAATGGCCTGCAGCTTCTTTTTCTCGGGCTCGGCCTGGGTATACTGGAACACAACAGAGGAGAGGTAGAACTCCTTATGGCCGTCGATGTCGTATTTCTTTTCCAGCAGGCGCATGGAGTAGTCCGTCAGGTTGACAAGCGCACCCTCCTCCACCTTGCCGCTCTGGGTGGGCAGGCAGGCCCGCTGCTGGATGATGGAGTTGACCGGGGCACCTTCCACGGTCTCGGTGTAGTGGGTGTAGCCGTTTTTATAGTTCAGCTTGAGGATGCCCAGCCAGGGCGCGCCGTCCCGGGTGAAATCCACCACGGCCAGGTCCGCCCCGGGGATGGTGGTGTGGGCGTGCATGTAATCGAACAGCACCCCCGCAATGCGGCAGGACAGATCAATGAAATCCTGATTGTGTTCCAGCTCGTTCCGGAAAGCCGAATCCGGCAGGGGGCGGCACTGGCGGATCTCATCGCTGGCCAGCAGCTTTTCGATATGATTCTGTAAGTAGGCGGTCTTTTCGGCAGTCAGCTCCATGCCGCCGCCGCTGAGCACCGGCGCGTCCAGCGTGGTGTCCAGCACATGCAAAATTGCCTGATGGATGATGATCTCCATGGGTCAAAACCTCATTTCCCGGGTGATTGTGATGTTCCTGCCCAGTATAGCACATCCGGAACAAAAAGGCGAGAGGGAGCGCAAAGGCTTGTCAACTGCCGCCTGAGATGCTACAATGGGGCTGACCAAACATCCGGACAAGCCGAAAGGGGAGTGTGTTATGGAATTTCGGGACAAACCGATGCAGAACCTCATCCGCATCAAGGAAAAGGAGATCTGCAAAAATGTGCAGGAGCTGCTGCTGGACGGTGAGCAGATCGTGGGCGCTTACAAGACCGTGCGCGATCAGGCTGTGTTCACCACCCACCGCATTTTTATGGTGGATATGCAGGGGATGACCGGTACCCGGCAGGAGATCTTTGTGCTGCCCTACCGCAAGATCCTGCATTACGGCATCAAGACGGCAGGCTTCGGTGACCCGCTGCAGACCTCGGAGCTGACGGTCTGCTTTGCGGATGAGCACGAGGCAAAGTTCGGCTTCATCGGGCAGGATGAGCTGCTGGCGGTGGCACGGGCCATCAGCCGGTGCATCCTGTAACAGAACAAACGTAAAACGCCCGCTCCGGCTTCTGACCCCGGAGCGGGCGTTTTACATTGCTGTAATATGCGAAAAAAGGAGAATGTCGAAGGGTCAGCAGGCGGCGCGCTCTCTGCGGCCGGCCTCAAGCATGTAGTGCAGAAAGCCGGTGACATCAGCAGGGTCGGTGACAGAGATGTCAAAGCCCTTGGAGGGAGCGTCCATCATCTGGAACAGCTCGGTGGCGGCGCTGTCCTTTTTCAGGTCACAGGTCTCGCCATTGGCCAGGTGCAGGAGCACACTGCCGCGGCTGGCGGCTACCTGCTGCATGAAACGGTCTTTATCAAGATACTGGATGCGAAGCATAAAAATACCTCCCACAAAGAAATGTTTTATTCTGGAAGAGTCTCCCGGGCCAGGCTGCCCGTGGGGAACGCTTCTCGGGAACCGGATCAAGCCGCGCCGGGGGTTGTTTTCCGCCCCCTGCGGTGTTATACTGTGCTTGCTGGTTCTGATGAAATAATACCACGAAACCGGCACGATAGATAGAACAAAAACACCCGATTTGTACAACAAAATCGGCATTGACAAAAAATATTCAAAGTATTGCGGAAAGGAATTGTTCAATATGGCGTTTCAGACAAGCTGTGTCTCTGCTGCCAATATCGTTACCGGGCTGACCTTCCAGCAGGATGTTGTGGCCGATGCCGAGGGGCGGGAAATGGTCCAGCATGGCAGCGCCCTGTTCCCCATTGCCTGCTACGCGGAGAACCTGAAAAGCTATTCGGTGGCCTGGCACTGGCACGAGGAGTTTGAGTACATTCTGGCCATGAAAGGCCCCCTGACGGTGGACGTGAACAAGACCCGGGTGACCCTGCAGACGAATCAGGGCGTGTTCCTGAACTCCGGCATCCTCCACGCGGTGGAGCAGGCGGAAAAAGGGGAGGCCCTGCTTCACTCGGGTGTGTTCCATCCCCGGCTGGTGGGTGGAATGGACACCATCTTCTGGCAGAAGCTCATCCGACCCATGCTCCAGCCGGATGCCCCGGCGTTTTTTCTGCTGGATGAGGCTGTGCCCTGGCAGGCGCAGGTGCTTGCCTGCCTGCGGGAAGCCTGGCAGGCGGTTGCCGTGGAGCCCTTTGATTACGAGAACCGGGTGCGTTACTATCTCTCTGCGGCGCTGCGGCTGCTGAGCACCCAGTGCGTGGGCGGCAAGACCAAGGTCTCCCAGCAGGAGCAGATCGCCGCCGAGCGGATGAAGCAGATGCTCCGCTTTGTGGAGGAGCACTATGCCGAGGAGCTGACCGTGGAACGCATCGCGGCCAGCGTGGCCCTGAGCGAGAGCGCCTGCCTGCGCAGCTTCCGGCAGATGCTGGGCATCACGCCCATCCAGTATGTCAAGCAGTTCCGGGTGGAAAAGGCCGCCGAGCTGCTCCGCTCCACCCGGCTCAAGACGGGCGAGATCGGGATGGAGTGCGGCTTTGCAGATGGCAGCTACTTCATTAAGACCTTCCGGGAGATCAAGCACTGCACACCCAAGGAATACCGCGCAAAATTCTGCTGAAATGTCTGAGATAGGAATAGGAGAAAATGATCCCCATGCAGCACAGTCTGACCCAAGGACCCATTACAAAGAATATCCTGCTGTTTGCCCTGCCGCTGATGTTCGGCAACCTGCTGCAGCAGATGTACAACATTGCCGATACCTGGGTGGTGGGCCGCTTCCTCGGCGCGGATGCGCTGGCGGCGGTGGGGTCATCCTATACCCTGATGACCTTCCTCACCTCGATCCTGCTGGGCCTGTGCATGGGCAGCGGTGCGGCTGTGTCCATGCAGTACGGCAGCGGCGAGACCGAGAAGATGCGGCAGAGCGTGTTCCAGTCCTTCCTGCTCATTGCGGGCATCGCCCTGATGCTCAACCTGCTGGTCTATCTGGGGCTGAACGGCATTCTGTGGGTGCTGCGGGTGCCCGCAGAGCTTTGCCCGCTGATGAAGGACTACCTGTTCATCGTTTTTCTGGGCATTGCGGCCACCTTTTTGTATAACTATTTCGCAAACCTTCTGCGGGCCATCGGCAATTCCGTGGTGCCGCTGGCATTCCTGGCCGTATCAGCCATCCTGAACGTGATCCTGGATCTGGTCTGTGTCCTTGTGCTTGACTGGGGCGTGAAGGGGGCCGCCGTGGCAACTGTCTTTTCCCAGTATGTGTCCGGGGTGGGCATCGGCTTGTACACCCTGAAAAAGTTCCCGCAGCTCTGCCCGAAACGGACAGACTGCAGGTGGGACCGGAAGAACCTTGCCAATATCCTGAATCTTTCGGTGATGACCAGCGTTCAGCAGTCCATTATGAATTTTGGCATCCTGATGGTGCAGGGTCTGGTCAACAGCTTCGGCACGGTCATCATGGCGGCTTTTGCGGCGGCGGTGAAGATCGATTCCTTTGCCTATATGCCGGTGCAGGATTTTGGCAACGCCTTCTCGACCTATGTGGCCCAGAACTACGGAGCCAACCAGCCGGACCGCATCAAAAAAGGGATCCGCAGTGCCGGGCTGACAAGCGCGGTGTTCTGCATCGTCATCAGCGTGCTGGTCTGCGCCTTTGCCGCCCCGCTCATGGGGATTTTCATCGACCCGGCTCAGACCGAGATCATCGCGGCGGGCGTACAATACCTCCGCATCGAGGGTGCATGCTACATCGGCATTGGCGTGCTCTTCCTGCTCTACGGCTACTACCGGGCGGTCAATCAGCCGGGGATGTCGGTCATCCTGACCATTGCTTCCCTTGGCACCCGTGTGGCGCTGGCCTATCTGCTTTCTGCCACGCCGCTGGGTGTTACCGGCATCTGGCTCAGTGTGCCCATCGGCTGGGCACTGGCAGATGCCATCGGCATTGGGTATTATTTGAAGAAGAGAGCATAAAATATCCCCCGCTGCAAAGCGTGTTATGGCACGTCAGCAGCGGGGGATATTGTTTTTTCTGGGGTTTGAGGTGATTCGGGCGGGGGCTTATTCCCCCACGGCGGGGACATTCTGCATTGTCAAGAGGAGCTTCTGGACATCCACGCTGCCCATGTGGGTGGGCTCCTCACCCAAACGGAGAAAATCGGTCTGCTGGGCGGTAACAGTCTGCCACTGGGGCAGGTCTGCGCCGTTGGGGTTACCTGTCTTGGCAAAGTTGGTCAGGTAATCCACCATCTGAGCGCTGAGGGCGGTGTCCTTCTCAGTGAAGGGCCGCCAGCAGTGAGCCAGCGTGCCGAACCAGTACCACAGGTCGCTGGAATGCCAGGCACCACGGTCATCACCGGGGAGCTGGCGGTCGAAGAACCAGCCATAGCTGTCGGCGTTCCGGGCGCACCAGTCCTGAGCCATCTGGTAGAGGTAGGGCGGAACGATATCCTCGCTGGTGAAGCCGATGAGGTAAGGGATATGGTGCTGTTCGTCGGCAACCAGCGTCTCAGGGCCGGTCTTGACCTGGAAACGGCCATCCACCACGGGCTCACAGCCCATACCCTTGAACTGGGGCTGGGTGCGGACGGCATCCCAGGCTGCAAACAGTCTGGCGGGGGCGAGGGCACGGAACTCGGCCAGGGTGCTGCACCCGGCGGTCTCCATGACCTGCTTCCAGAACGGGTAGTGGGCCTCAGCGGGCTTGGCCGTCAGCATCTGGCTTACGCCGCCGCCGCTGCTCATCACGGCCTTGGAGAACAGCCCCCTGGTGATGGGGGAGAGGACGAGCTGCTGGACGCTCATGGCACCGGCGCTCTGGCCCATGATAGTGATGTTGTTGGGATCGCCGCCAAAGGCAGCGATATTGGCACGCACCCACTGCAGAGCCGCCAGCTGATCCAGAAAGGCATAGTTGCCGGTGGATCCGGCCTCATCAGCCAGCTCGGGCAGGCAGACAAAGCCCATGGGGCCGAGCCGGTAGTTGATGGTCACAGCCACGCAGCCTTTGGTGGGCCAGACAGGGCCGTCGAAGTGTTTCTCGTGGCCGCAGCCGCCGGTAAAGCCGCCGCCGTGAATGTAGAAGATGACCGGCAGCTTGTCCTCGGGGGCTGCGCCAGCAGGGGCCCAGATGTTCAGGAACAGGCAGTCCTCGCTGTAAGTATACGTTTCGCCCTTGCGGAACTCGTTGTAGTAGAAGGCTTTTCCGGGTGCGGCGGCTTCGTCATAGAAGGCGCGGGGCTGGTAACAGCAGGCACCGTATTGGGTGGCATCGTAGACACCGTCCCAGTGGGTGACGGGGATGGGGAACTCCCACCGCCCGGCGGTGGCGTAGCGAATGCCCTTGTAAGCGGCAATGCCCGGCCACTGGCAAGCCGTGCCGGAGATCACGCCGCAGGGCGTGGTGCGCTCAAAGCTCATGGGGGAAACCTCCTTGTCTTACTCCGCCGCTTTCAGGCCCCGGATGTCCTCGCCCGCAAACAGGCAGGGGACAAAGGAGGAAAGGCGGCTGGAGATCTTTTCGGTGTATCGCTTTTCCAGCAGGGAGCCATCCGCAATGTTGGTGGTGACGATGGTGGGCAGACCGGCTCCCAGGCGGTTGTTCAGCAGGCTGTAAAAAGTGGTGATGAAGTAGGGGGTGACGAACTCGGTGCCCAGATCATCCAGGATCAGCAGGTCGGCAGCAGAGGCGGTGCGCAGCAGGGTCTCGGCATCCTCGGAGGAGTCGAAGCGGGCGTTTTCCAGCTTGCCGAAGAAGTCTGGGCTGGAAACGTAGATCACGTCAAAATCCTTTTGCAGTACGATGCCCGCAATGGCAAGGGCGGCGTGGGTCTTGCCCAGCCCCGCATTGCCAAAAAGCATCAGGCTCTCGCTGTTGTGGTCGAATTCCTCAGCGTAGCTGCGCAGATCCTCCAGCAGGCCGCCCATGTAGGTGCGGACAGGCTCGCCCAGCTTCTCGTCCATGGTGTTGGGGTAGTACCGCAGCTCCATGGTGTCAAAACTGGAAATGGACAGGCTGGACAGCGCCTCGATCTCCTCCCGTCGCAGACCCTGCATCAGCTTATGAACGCAGGTGCAGGTGCGGCCCTGCACGCTGCCAGTATCCTGGCACAGCTTGCAGGTGAATTTGGGCTCCAGCGCATCCGCAGGGCGGCCGCTGGCGGCCAGCAGGGCGGTGAGCTCCTGCCGGGCTGTGCTCAGTGCGGCGGCGGCTTCGGTGCGGTCTTTTCCGGCCGCGCCTGCCAGCGCGCAGCGGATGCCCCGCACCCGCACCTCGTCCTCAGCGTGGCGCAGGGCCGGGATGGCGGCCTCCGCCTCCAGCCGGGCATCCTCGGCATTGGCGCGGGCAGTCTGCCGCCGCAGAGCCACCGTGCGCAGGGCGGCTTGATAAAGTTCCTGTTTGGTACGCATAAAAGCTCCTTATTCTGCAGGCGTGTCCGTTTTTTTGCGGAGCGGACGGCGGCGGGCAGCGTTCTTGAGAAAATCGTTTCCGCTGGGTTCGGCGCGGTCCACCCGGATGTTCCGGCTGGCACCCATCCCGGCCACCGGGCCCCGCACATCGTGGACGGTGCGCAGGCCCTTGGCGTTCCAGGCCTTGAGGATGCTGTTCCAGTACCAGAGATCCCGCTTGGGGCCGGCCTGTACGGCGGCCTCCTGCACCATGGCATCATCGTAGCCGTAGACCTCGTACCAGCGGGCAATGGCCTTGCGCCCGCCAAGGGTCAGCTCGGTGTCGGCAATGCCCAGCAGGCCGCTGACGTACTGCTCCCGCTGGGCACGCAGGGCCAGCAGCTGGAGGTGTGCGTCGGCCTGTTCGCCGGTCTCCACACCCTCGGCCCGCCAGACCTTCAATTCGTGGCTGACGGCACCCATCGTCCGCTTGCCTCGGCTGGCCACATAGGCCACGCAGAGCATGACGGTCTCGGGTGCAAAGGCTTCCTGCACATAGAAGTTTACCAGCTTTTCCATTTCGGGGTGGGTCAGCGGGCGGGCAAAGCTGGTCTGGGCGCAGTCGATGAGGGAGGAGATCATGGGATCGGTGCGGCTGGCCGCTGCGATCTCGCTCCAGGTCATGGGGGCAGGGGCTGTGGGCTCCTCGCCCGGGGCGGCGTTCTCCTCGTACCGTTCCAGCAGACCTGCACCGGCCCAGAAGGACAGGGCACTCTCGGCGGTCATCTTACTGCGAAGCTTTAAGTCGGCGCAGAGCTTCTCCGGGTCAGTGATGCCGGTGGCCAGCACATACAGAGCCACCCGGACGTTATATTCCTCCGCAATGCCCAGCTTGGAAAAGACCAGCTGCGGCACCGGGATGGTGTCACCCTTGAATTCTTTCAGTCGGTAGATCATGGTGCACCTCAGTGTTGTGTTTCGGCATCCGGTTCCGGTGCGGGCGGTGTCCAGGGCTCACAGTCCAGGATGGACGGGTGGGCGCTCCAGCGTTCCGGTTCGGCGTTGTAGGCATCGTTCAGATATTGGGCGACTGCGGTGCGGCCCTCCTCGGTCATCGGGAAGATCTCCCGCCGCCGCAGGGCCGGATCGGTTTTATCCAGCGTCCACGGCTCGGGCCAGAGATCCACCGTGAGGATGGCCTCTTCTTTTTTGGCCTCCTCGCCACCGTCCGGGTCGGGGACGGAGCGCTTGCCCGGGGTGATGAGGTAGCGCATCCCGTCCTCGTTGCCGCTGAATGAGTTTTTGTTCTGCAGATAGTGCAGCATGGGCACAAAGATCATGTAGAATTCCTCCCATTGTGATAATCTATCTTTCATTATAAAGCAACTGGCGCAAAAAGCAAGTTTTTTCCGCCTGCCGCGTTCCGACAGAAAAAACTGTTGACAAAACCGCCGCACTTTGCTACACTAATGGAGCAGTCCTGCAGGGTTAGCTCATCCGGTAGAGCGACTGCTTCCCAAGCAGTAGGCGGCGGGTTCGAGTCCCGTATCCTGCTCCAGAAAATAGCGCTCCAACGTGTGGTAAAGAACATGTTGGGGCGCTTTGCATTTTGATGCACTTTTGGGCGGGCGGCTTGTGCTTTGCCGGAAAATATGGTTCAATAGAGGAAAACAGACGGGAACGCACAGCGACCAAGAAAAAACGAGGTGGATACAATGAATCTGAAAGAAGCATTCCGCTATCAGAACAAGCTGCAGGCCCTTTTGGATGAGGCCCAGGGTATTCTGGACTGCGATTCCAATGTTACCAAGGTGGCCAACACCTATCTGCGCCACAAGGTCATGGCAGAGGCTGAGGACGAGACGATCCTGGACCTGCCCCAGACCGAATATGCCCAGCAGATCACCGATATTGCCCGGTTCATGCTCTATCTGCTGGAGGAGAAGGGCCGCCTGTTCGCTGCCATCCGCAAGGCAAAGGATGCGCTGGACATGGATATGGACAGCGAGGTCGGCCTGAACGCTGCGCGGCAGAGCGTGGCGCGCACCTTCAAGCGAATGAACGACCTGCGCAGCTCCGAGCAGCTGCTTTCCGGCGGCGGTACCGGCTACCGTTTCAATGCAGAGGGCAACCAGATCGCCTACCGCTGTGATGTGAAGCGGGTGACCACCATCAACTATGACCGCAAGGTCATCCATGCTGCTCTGGGCAAGCTGAACCGGCAGGCGGACGAGACCTCCAACCGGATCGACCTGTGCCTTGTGACCTCCCGGGTGGACTATGCAGTCCCCTTTGATGTGAACGCCAGCTTTGCCGAAGCATTTGAGACCTATCTGGAAAGCACCAATGCCTGAATAAACGCTCCACCGGCTATTTTGGGTGCGGCAAGCGCCGGGGACGCGGCTGCCGGTTCAGGTGCAGATGAACGATAACGCTGCACAGTTCCGCAAGGAAGTTTCGGTCCGGTTCACCTTACGAGCCAGCATAATTGAAAAAATCTTGCGTTCGGCTTTTCCGCCACCGCCAGACGTTTCTTCGCCGAAACCGTCCTTTGCCATTCCTCACATTCCTGCCACCGTGCTGACGTCTCCATGGGCAGGCAGGCAAGCCACCCTTTCTGAATTTGTCCCGCAGACTGCTGCGGGAGCATTTTTCCGCCTGCGGGGCGGGTGCACTGCATCCCCCATTTTGCAGGCAGAGCAAATGGCAGAAGCTGCCCTGGATGCTTGCCGTATCCAAAATGGCCGGTGCAAAACCGGAGGGATAAGCGATGAAGTGCCGCAGCCCCGGCGGTAAAAAACTGCCGGGGCTGCAATTCTTGGAGGGAGTCGTTCGTATTCCAGGCAAAGCAACTGAATTCAGACAAAGACGAGGTATGATCATGTCAACCAAACCGATTCGTTCCACTGCCGCAAATTGCATTGACCTGAGTGCAGCAGCGCTTCATATCATTGCCATGGCGCTGATGCTGATGGATCACCTGTGGGCGACCCTTCTGCCGGCGCAGGACTGGCTGACCTGTGCCGGACGGCTGGCGTTCCCTATCTTTGCATTTATGACAGTGGAAGGCTACTTTCATACCCGGAATCTGAAGCGTTATGCCCTGCGGCTGCTGTTGTTTGCGCTGCTTTCAGAAGTGCCCTTTGATCTGATGTATGGCGGGACATGGTTCTACCCGGTGCACCAGAACGTGATCTGGACGCTGCTGCTGGGGCTTCTGGGGGTGCATCTGATGGAAACGGTGCGCAAAAAGCAAAAGCTCTGGGTCTCGCTGCCGGTGTGCGCCGCAGTGGCAGCAGCAGGGGCGCTGCTGGGAACGCTGGGCATGACAGATTACTACGGTGCCGGTGTGCTGACTGTGTTCGCTTTTTACATTTTCCGGGGCCGGAAATGGTGGTGCCTGCTGGGACAGGTGCTGACCCTGTACTGGATCAACGTGGTGCTTCTGGGCGGGCTGATGTACCCCATCCGGCTGTTCGGCATGGAGTTTGAGCTGTGTCAGCAGGGGCTTGCGCTGCTGGCGCTGGTGCCCATCTGGCTGTATCGCGGGCGGCAGGGCTGCCACAGCAAACCGTTCCAGTATGCCTGCTACGCCTTTTACCCGGTACACATGCTGCTGCTTGTGCTGGCGCTGAATTTCGTGAACCGATAAGAACGTAACTGTTATCCCTGCGGGCTATGGGTGCCTGCAATCTGATGGTATCCCGGGTGGAATCTATTCTGCACTTTCCTGAGTCTGCTCTGTGGGCTTGATGGTCTTGACCCGCAAGGTGAAATACAGAAGATGGCAGACCCACACCACTGCAATGCAGATCCTGCCGATGGGAGCATTTTTCATACAAAGAAAACCGATCGCCATGACAGCGGTGACCATTGCAATGATCTTGCATTTTGTTCCTGCTGTCATGGCTTTTTTCTGAACAAAGCTGTCAAGATGCATTTTGTGTGCGCTTTTCTGCGGAACGAAAGCGTGGTATACTGAATGGAACACCCGCAGGAGGTAAAATGCCCCATGAAAAAAGATAAATCGTTCCGCCCGGACCGGGTTCTCTCCTATTTCAGGGTGGAGTGGTTCCCGCTGCTCCTTGTGACCCTTTCGGGCCTTGTCTATAACATCGGTCTGCTGGCCGCGCCGTGGTTCGAGGGCCGGTTGGCCCAGTGCCTGGCGGATATCCTGGGCGGCAATGAGACTGCTGCCCAAATGGCGCTGCTGGTGCTGGCCTACATTGCAGTCACACTGCTGGTGCAGGCGGCGCGCTTCATCAAACGCTTTTATGTGCGCCGCTTCGCCAACAACATCAACCGCCGGATGAAGGGCATCCTGTACGCCAATCTGGTGCGGCAGAGCCGGGCAACGCTGGAAAAAGAGGGGGCCGGTGAGCTGATGACCAAGGCCATCGCCGATGTGGACGACTGCGTGGAGGGAATGCGCAAGTTCACCACGGAGGTGTTCGACACCGGTGTGGCGCTGGCGGGCTATGCGGTTATGCTGCTGGTGTACGACTGGCGGCTGGCGATCCTGGGCCTGCTTTTTACTCCGGTGTCCTATGTCTGCGCGGCAGGGATGAAAAAGCCGGTGCAGCGCGCCGGTGCGGCCTATAAAAAGGCCGCCGGTGCCCTGAGCAGTGCCACGCTGGACCGTGCCCGGAATGCCGTGACCTACCGCATCTACGGCTGCGAGGAGGCCCGGATGGAAAAATACGAGGAGGCCCTGAGCCTTTCCGAAAAGACTGCCGTGCGGAACAACGTGTGGCAGTCCGCTCTGCCGCCGCTTTATCTGGCGGCATCCGAGGCAGGAACCCTCTTCATCCTGTGGTTCGGCGCAAAGAATGTGCTGGGTACTGGCTGGAGCAGCTGGGATATCGCCGCCTTCACCACCTTCCTCTCCTGTTTCACCAAGCTGGTGGTCAAATCCTCCAAGGTGGCCAAGCTCTTCAACGCAGTGCAAAAGGCAGAGGTCTCCTGGAAGCGCATCAGACCCCTGATGAAAACGCCCGAGCAGCTGGATGCCCTGCAGATCCCGGCGGCACAGGATGTGACGCTGAAAGAACTCGCCTTCTCCTATGGCGAAGAGCCTGTCTTCTCCGGCCTGAGCCTGACGGCCCACCCCGGCGATATCATCGGCATCACCGGCCCGGTCGCCTGCGGAAAATCCACCCTTGGCCGCGTATTCCTCTGCGAAGCGCCCTATCAAGGCTCGGTCTGCTTTGGCGGCAGAGAGCTTTCCACCCTGACCCCGCGCCAGATCGCCGCCACGGTCGGGTATCTGGGCCATGACCCGGAACTGAGTGCCGACACCGTGCAGAATAATGTCCTCTGCGGCAGCGAGCAGGATACCATGCCGTGGCTTGCAGCTGCTGCCCTGAAGGAGGAAGTGCTGGCCATGGAAAAGGGTACGGAGACGGTCATCGGCAGCGGCGGCACCCGCCTTTCCGGCGGGCAGGCACAGCGTCTGGCATTGGCCCGGACGCTGGCCCATCCCCGCCCAGTGCTGGTGCTGGATGACCCCTTCTCGGCTCTGGATCGCAGCACTGAGGATGCGATCTTTGCCGAGCTGCAGGCGTATGCCAGGGATAAGGTGGTGTTCCTGATCTCCCACCGGCTGTACCATTTTCCGCAGATGCAGCAGATCATTTTTATGGAGGGCGGCAGAACCACCGTTGGCACCCACGAGGAGCTGATGGCAGCGGTTCCGGTCTACCGCCAGCTGTATGAAAGCCAGACCGGCCTGAAAGGGGGAGAGGGCGCATGAAAAAGAAAAATGATCACGGCGTGTTTGCTGCCGTCCGGATGGCAGCGGCTTCGCACCGCCTTCTCACGGTGGGCACGGTGCTGTGTGTGGCAGCTTCGGTGGCGGCATCCCTGCTGCCGCCCCTGCTGCTGGCTCGGGTCATCGACTGTCTGACCGCGGGCCTCCCGCTGTCCTTTCTGGCCGTGCTGCTCTACTTCGGCAGTCTTGCACTGGAAGGTGTGCTCACCTCGGCGCAGGAAAGCCTGCTGGTGCTCTTTGGCCAGAGGATGACCCATGCCCTGCGCTCGGAGATGTCCCGGAAGCTGAGCCGCCTGCCCGCCGGTACACTGGCAGAACAGAATCCCGGCGAGGTGGCCGCCCGCTTTTCGGGCGATGTGGACACGGTGGAAGCCCTGTTCACTTCCGGCATCATCAGCATGGCGGCAGATGCCTGCCGCATCGTCTCCATCATGGGGGTCATTGCGGTGAAAAACACCGGCCTTGCGCTGATCCTGCTGCTGGTGCTGCCGCTGTTTGCCGTGTTTACCCGTTACGTCCAGAAGCGGATGCTGGCCGCGCAGCTGGACAACCGCCGCGCGGTCGCCGCTGTCTCCGGGCAGGTGCCCGAGACCCTGCACAACATCCGCACCATCCGGGCGCTGGGTCTGGAGGATTACATGGAGCGCCGGTATGACCGGTGCATCGGTGACAGCTATGCCGCCATGGAGCGCACCAATTTTTATGATGCCGTCTATTCGCCGGTGGTGCTGCTGTTGAATGCCGCTGTGGTCGGCATCGTGATGCTGCTCTCCGCTTCGGGGAACGCACAGCTTCTGACCCTGTTCGGCATGTCGGTGGGCACCTCGGTGGCCGTCGTCAACTACATCTCCCGCATCTTCGCCCCCATTGAGAGCCTGGGCATGGAGATCCAGACCATCCAGTCGGCCATGGCGGGTGTCAGGCGCATCGATGCCTTTCTCGGCCAGCCGGAGCGCACGATCCCGCCCGCGCGCAGGGAGGCTGCCCGGGGCGATGTGGAATTTGCACACGTCACCTTCGGCTATGGGGAACGGTACGTTCTGAAGGATTTTTCCATGACCGTGAAACAGGGGGAGCAGGTCACGCTGGTGGGCCGCACCGGTGCGGGCAAGAGCACCGTGTTCAAGCTCCTGCTGGGCCTGTATCAGCCGGAGGCCGGTACGGTGACCATCGGCGGCGTGAAGGTGGGGGACATCACCGACCGGGAGCGCCGCACCTGCATCGGCTGTGTGGAACAGCATTTCTCCCGCGTGCCGGGCACCGTGCTGGAACAGATCACGCTGGGAGACCCGCAGATCACCGGGGAAATGGCAAAGGATGCCGCCGCACTGGCCGGGATCGATGCTGCCATCCGGGCTCTGCCGGAGGGCTATGACACAGTCTGCACCGAGGGCATCTTCTCACAGGGCGAGTGGCAGCTGCTGTCCATTGCCCGTGCCGCCGCTGCAGATCCCGCCGTGCTGCTGCTGGATGAGATCACCGCTAATCTGGATGCCGAAACGGAGGCCCGCGTGCTGGCGGCTCTGCGCCGTGCCTCCACGGGCCGCACGGTGCTCTCTGTCTCCCATCGCGTCTATGAGGATCTTGGCAGCAGAACGATCGAGATCAGGAGCCGGGAATAACATATGAAAAAACGCCCCCTGTGCGCCGCAGCAGGCACACAGGGGGCGTTGTGGTATGCTCAATTCTTTTCGATGTAGACACTGGTGGAGGGGAAGGCGAAGTCCACGCCGTCTGCCTGCATCACGTCCATGATGTTCAGGTTCAGATCATTCTGCTGCTGCAGGAAGGTGGCATAGACGTTGGTGGTCAGGTAGGCCGAGATGAGGATGTTGATGCTGGAATCGCCAAAGCTGGTCAGCCGGACGATGTTGGTGCCCTTGTTGGTGTAAGGGCTGTTGTCCAGCATGGCTTGCAGGTCAGCCATCAGCTTCTCCAGCTGGGCACGGGTGGTGCCGTAGGTGACACCCAGCGTGAACTTATAGGGCCGCATGGTGCGCAGGGCTGTGTTCTGGACAGTGGAGGCGCAGATCTGGCTGTTGGTGATAATGACCACGCTGTGGTCCATGGAGCGGATGCGGGTGGAGCGGAAATTGATGTCGATGACCTCGCCCTCCACATTGCCCACGGTGATCCAGTCACCGATGGAAAAGGGTTTGTCCAGCAGGATGACGATGCCGCTGAACAGGTTGCTGGCGCTTTCCTGCGCGGCCAGCGAGATGGTCAGGCCTACAAGACCGGCACCGGCTACGATGCTGCCGATGGGGAAGCCGACGATCTGCGCGCAGGTGGCAACACCCAGAATGATGACCAGCACCTTGTAGGTGGTGTCCAGCAGGGAGCGCAGGGTCTTGTTGCTCCGGATCTCCGGGCTGCAGGAAGCCAGCAGCAGGTCGGCTACCTCAGAAGCGTTGTACAGGCCCTGGCAGAACAGGAGGGTCGTTGCGATCTTATAGGCCGTGAACAGAAACTTTGTCAGGCCCGGAATGGCCCACGGCAGGCTGGTCAAGGCCAGGTACAGGCCGCTGTAAAAGGCCATCCGCGCCAAAGGGCTCTGTAAGCTGCGCAGGAGGATGGGCGTGGCGGCAAAGTGCCAGCTGCGGGCCTGCAGAGCGGGAAAGATCTTCCGGCGCAGCAGCCAGCCGACCAGAAGCCCCGCAAAAACGATGACAGCGGCGCAGACAGCCCGGGCAGCCAGCGCCCACCAGCCCTCCAGCAAAAAAGGCCCGATCTCGAACCCGAGGTCACGAACGGTAAAAATCATGGCAAAAAGCTCCTTGTATCAGAAATTGTAACATCCTGTCCCACAGTATACCATATCCGGCCCGTGCAGGGCAAATAAAAAAGGGGTTGACAAGGCGGAGCAGCCGCGTTATACTTTTGGCCAGAAAGTTCGTTTCAGGGCGGGGTGAGATTCCCCACTGGCGGTACAGCCCGCGACCACCCGCAAGGGTGTTGACCCGGTGAGACTCCGGGGCCAACGGTATAGTCCGGATGCAAGAAACGGCAGGCAATACGATTTGTCTACGCGCCCTGTTGCAGTGTTTGCTGCGGCAGGGCGCGTTTTTGATTGTCTTCCCGGTTCCGAACCACGCGAAAGGGGCTTTCCAATCTTTGATTTGGGGCCAGAACGCCCCGGGAGGATATTACCATGAAGAAAAACACGACCCGCAACCTGACCGTTGCCGCCATGCTCAGTGCGGTGGCCTTTATCCTGATGTTCATCGAGTTCCCGCTCCCGATGCTCATCCCGTCCTTCGTCAAGATGGACTTCTCCGACCTGCCCGCTCTGCTGGGTGCCTTTGCCCTTGGCCCGGTGTACGGTGTGATCATCAGCTTTATGAAGAACCTGCTCCATGTGGTCATCAAGGGCACCTCTACCGCACTGGTGGGTGAGCTGTGCAACTTCATGCTGGGTGCGGTGTTCTCCGCACTGGCCGGTTACCTCTACAAGCACCACAAGAGCCGCAAGAACGCCATCATCGGTGCCGTGGCCGGTGCCGTGGCCATGGCCCTGTTCAGTGTGCCGTCCAACTACTTCATCACCTACCCGGCCTACGTCAAGTTCTACCACATGCCGCTGGAAGCCATCCTGGGCATGTATCAGGCGATCCTGCCCTCTGCAAACAGCCTTATCAAGTGCCTGATCATCTTCAATATGCCCTTCACTCTGGTCAAGGGCCTGCTGGATGCCCTGATCTGCATGTTGATCTATAAGCCGCTCTCTCCTATCCTGCATGGCCGGAAGTGAGTGACAGAACAAAAAAGAAAGGACGCGAGAGCGTCCTTTCTTTTTTGCTATTTGAGAGATTACTTCGTTTGTGTCAACTCCTGATAGCGTTTCATCAGGAACGCTACACAATCGGCTTCAGAGGTGTCCTTGACTGATAAACCATAGGCCTGCATGACGGCTCTGTCGTTTGCGATATGGGCTTTTAACAGCGGTTCAGGCATGGCCAGAGGATTATACAAATCTGCAAGACAATTGTTTGGATACATTGCTCGTGCGTTAAGAATGGCCTGTGCAGTTTGTTCTATTTTGGCTTTTTGTTCTAAGGTGGGAGTAGGCCAAGGAAAATTATTATAAACTGCGGGGGAATACCTGAAATCGCTTTTTATCCTACCACAAGTAACACGCATCCACGCATTATGAACATTAGATGTCAGAACTCCGAATTCATAGATTGTGACATTTGGAATAATACTGCAAGCGTCTCCGGCAATTACACTAGAAGGCATAAAACCAATCGGGATATACCGCCTATTCTGTGAAGAATGTCTCGGAAACACAAGATAGGTTGATAACGGTTGCCGAATTTGGCAGAAAAGGTAAGGATAATCGGCCATTTTCTGTATCCGATCTGCATTACTGCTTTTTCGCAAAGCACGGACTTTTTCAAGGCGTTCTGTGATTTCTTTTATATTTACATAATCAGAGACATTACCATCCTTAAACCATAAGCAATATCTGGAATAGCTATTTACATTATCATGTAAGAATTCTTTTGCACCTATAAAAGGCTTGATGTATTTTGCCAATACGGGATATTGTTTCTCAAGTTCTTCTTTCTCTGTTATGCTAAGTGTTAGAGCACCATCATCTGTCGGAGGACTACCGGTGGTCATTTTGGGTAAACCATTTTGAGGTTTATTAATTCTGTTTGTAATCCAAATGTCAGGAGCATCTAATAGATAGGGGTTTATATGTTCTGCCTTTGTTTTTGTTTCTTCAGTGTAAATGAATTTTGTATGAGAGCGGCTAAAGTTGGAGAAACCGATGATGACACAATGAACTGCCGCTTTTTCATTTGCCTCACTGTCCCATACAAAAGAACGATATGCGAAGTGAATTTCAGCACCAGAATCAATCATTTTCTTCCAAAATGTTGGAACGGATTCGCCCTGACAAATAGAATTCGTGGAGACAAATGCAATTTCGATATTCGTGCTGGATGTATTGATATAATCTAGCGCTTTTTTGTACCAGCAGATCACATAATCAAGTTTGGTTTCTATTTCACCCTGTCCCCAGATATCGTTCATATCGTGAGCTTGATCTTTTGTTCGGACAGATTGCCCAACAAACGGTGGGTTTCCCATGATATACGATAATTTGGAGGGGGAGATGATGGAAGCCCAATCCATCTGCAAGGCATTCCCGATATGGATATTTACATTGCTTTTTAATGGAAGGAAATCAAGATGCATTAAGACAACATCTTCAGTTTCCTTCATCATCTGGCTTTCTGCAATCCAAAGAGCGGTTTTTGCAACATCACCGGCAAAATCGTTGATTTCGATGCCGTAAAACTGGGAGATGGAGACTTTAATGGGATTCCAATTGGTGTCACCAAAGATGACCTGTCCGTTTTGCAGTTCCCTTAAAATGTCATTTTCCAGACGGCGGAGCGAAATATAGGTTTCTGTCAAGAAGTTGCCAGAGCCACAGGCTGGGTCTAAAAAGGTCAGTCCGGCTAATTTGTTCTGAAACTCTTCCAGCTTCTTTTTCTTTTGCTTCTGTACACCAATTGTCAGAATCTCTGCGAATTCGTTTTTCAAATCATCCAAAAACAGCGGGTCGATTACCTTGTGGATATTCTCAATCGAGGTGTAGTGCATCCCGCCTTTCCGTCTGGTAACCGGATTCAACGTGCTTTCAAAAACAGCGCCGAAAATGGTAGGCGAAATATCCCGCCAATTAAAATGCCCGGCTTCCGCAAGAGCGTCTTTGATTTCCTGTGTGATTTTTGGAATGATAATATCCTCGTTGGCAAATAGGCCGCCGTTGACATAGGGGAATGCTTCCAGCTCTTCCGAAAGATATAGGTCGGGTCGGTCAGGATAGGGAGTATCCAAAACCTTAAACAGTGACAACAGAGCCGGACGCAGGTCTTTTGGCTCGTATTGAGCAATGTATCCGCTAAAGGAATCTTTTTGCTCAAACAGACCGGCATCCTCAGAGTAAAGGCAGAATACCAGCCGGACGCAAAGAACATTCAGGCTTTCGAGGGCTTTTTTGCTTTCTGGGTCATGGTACTGCTTCAAAAATGCATCATAGATTTTGCCAACGAGTTTGCCCGCTTCTTGTGACAAATCTACTTCTTTAGAGACTTGGATAACCTTTTTCTCCAGCAGAAAGTCCAGAAGCGAAGAATTGTGGTGAAGATCATCGATATGTATTTTTACAACATTATTTTCAGGAACGCGGGTATCCATATCGTAAATCCACAGTTCCTGAAAATTGGAAGTGATGATCCACTTTGCTTTCTCAGAAGTTGGCAGATTATCATTGTAGCGTTTGGCCTGTTCGTAAGGAGTGAGTTCGGTTCCACCGGACTGCGAGATCTTCTTGTCCAGAGGAATGCCTTCTGACTTCTGTTCAATAATGATTTTTGTTTCAGGGATATAGGCATCGATTCTTTTTGTGTTTCCGTTAACGATTACTTTTTTCTGAAACTCAATTCTGTCGGTTGCATCAGCACAACCCAGTAAGCGCTGCAAGATATCCAGCCAATAGGAGCGGTCGTCCTCGTCTTCTCTGCCTTTATTATGCCACTTTTGAATCAATTGCCGTGCCGCTTCACGCTTTTCTGCATTTGTCATAATGTAATCTCCCTGTTTTGTGTATTAAGACAGCGCGCCCTTTTCCAGCCACTTGCCCCGGGCAAGGCGGATGAGGAACAGCAGGCCCCGGATGCTTAATTCGCAGCACATGGCACCCCAAACGCCCATCAGGCCCAGCCGGGGAGCCAGCAGGAACGCCAGCGTCAGCCGGATGCACCACATGCTGAATATGTTCAGCACAAAACAGGAGGTGCTGTCGCCCGCACCCTGCATGGCACCGCTGGCCACGATGGAGGCACCGAACATGGGCTCGGCCCAGGCTTCGATGCGCAAAACCTGAGCACCCAGAGCGATGACAGCCGCATCGGTGGTGAAAAGGCTCATCAGGGTGGGGGCAAAGATCCACAGGCCAACGCCGGAAAGGGCCATGACCCCCATGCCAAGGCCGGTACACAGCCAGGCAAAACGCTTGGCCATATCCTTCCGGTTGGCACCCACGGCCTGGCCGATGAGGGTGACGGCTGCGCTCTGGATGCCGTAGCCCGCCATGTAGCACAAGCCCTCGGCATTGACAGCCAGGCTGTTGGCGGCAATGGCCACGGTACCCAGGCCGGCTACGATGCGCACCACCACCACCTGCGCCAGAGAGATGGCGGCACGTTCTCCCGCCAGAGGACCGCCGACCCACAGCAGGTTCCGCAGGCAGGAGCGGGTGATCTTCCAGGGGGCAGGCTTCCGGATGCAGAGGGGGCCTTCCCGCAGCAGCAGGATGGCCAAAGCCAACAGGCCGCCCACCACGGTGGCCAGGGCGGTGCCCAGGGCTGCGCCGGGCACACCCAGCCCGGCACCCCAGACGGTGATGCCCCGCAGCGTCCGGGTGGGGTTGATGAGGAAGAAGTTGAAGATGGCATCCAGCACACAGACCAACACGCTGATGAGGCTGGCGGTCAGGGCGTAGCCTGCCGCCCGGAGGATGGAGGTGTACATGCCCATGGCCATGGTGAAGGGCAGCGCCGTTGACCAGATGGCAAAGTAGGCTGTGGCGTTTGCCCGCAGGGAGGGGTCAGCTCCCAGCCACCCCGGCAGAAAGGGGCTGATGCCCAGGCCGAAGAGGGCAGCACCCACGCCCAGGATCACATTGAAAAGCATGGCCTGCCGCAGCACGCTGCGGGCATCATCCTGCCGGTCGGCCCCCAGATACTGGGCGATCTGGATGGAGAGGGCAGTGTACAGGCCCACCAGAACACCGTGGAGCAGCCAGGTGCTGGAGCTGACGATGCCGATGGAAGCAGTAGCTTCTGCACCGATGTGGCCCACCATGGCAGCATCGATGTATCCCATGGCAGTGACCACCAGCTGCTCCAGAATGGAGGGGATGCTCAGCGCCAGAGCCACCTGGGCCGTCTGGCGGGAGGGGATGGTCTCACCCTGCCGCATCCGGGCCGAAAGCTGTTCAAGTGAAAGTTTCATGTCTTCTCCTTTTTCTCCGATTTTCCTGTGAGACAAAAAAATACCCTCGAAAGGGCGTTTGTCTTCCCATTATAGACAGGGGGGCGAAAAATGTCAACCCATCTACCCCCGGGGTAGCCATTGCCCCGGAGATTGATTTTTTGGCCCGGGCGTGATACACTTCATTTGTATCCAGCCGTGAAAGAACAGGAACGGCCTCTGCCGCTCCGGGAAAGAGGAAAAAAACTATGCTTCAACTGCTTTCTGGCAACCCGCGCACCGTGGATGCGCTGGGCTTTCTGCTTGCATTTGCGCTGACCGCGCTGATGGACTCGGTGTTCCACGATAAGCTCCCCCACGACCATGGCCGCGCGTTTGCCGTGAACGGCGAACTCTCCAAGGGCAAGGCCCGGGGCTCCGGCCTCATCTTTGTGCTCTGCATTGCACTGGTCACGCTGGCCGTGGTGCCTTTTAAGGCAGAGTATGTCATCTACACCGTCCTGCTCATTGCGTCCATGCTCTCCGGCTATTTTGACGATGCCGCCGAGACTGCATGGAACGAGTACAAAAAGGGCCTGATCGATCTGGTCATCGCCGTTGTGGCGGGCGTGACCTACCTGAACTTCAACGGCACGGAGGTCAACTTCCTGAGCTGGAGCTTCAGCCTGCCCTATGCCGTCTACCTCATCCTCATCATCGTCCTGATCTGGGCCAGCATCAACGTGGTCAACTGCACCGATGGCGTGGACGGCCTTTCCGCCAGCCTTGCCGTGGTCAGCATCGGCACCTTCCTGCTGGCCTACTGGGAGGAACTGGGGGATTACGCCACCGCAGGCATCGTGTTCATTGGTGCCCTGCTGGCCTACCTGTGGCAGAACGCCAAGCCTTCCACCCTGCTGATGGGTGACGCGGGCAGCCGCGCCATGGGCTTCTTCCTGGCCGTTCTGGCCCTCAAGAGCAGCCACCCCTTCGCCTTCCTGCTGGCCGCGCTGGTGTTCATCGTGGACGGCAGCCTGGGCATCCTGAAGATCAGCTTCAAGCGGTTTTTGCACATCTCCATCCTCAAGAACACCCTGACCCCGCTGCACGACCATGTGCGCAAGCGTCTGGGCTGGAGCGATGAGCAGGTCGTGGCCCGCTGGCTCATCCTGCAGGCTGTGGCATCCGCCTGGCTGCTGCTGTTGGTGCGGTAAAACACAAAAAGAGATGCAGCGCCCGCACAGGAAAGCTCCTGCGCGGGCGTTTTGCTGTTCTGGTCCGGGAGGAAAGTTCCAGCTTCCGGTACAGCGTTTCCAGACAGGCTGGGTCACGAATTTCCTGCATGAGTTCACCTCATTTCTTTTGTTTCATTGTGCCATGTGTCACAAACAAATGCAAGCAAAACCCTTATAATAGGGACGAAAGTGGAGGAAAAACCAATGGATTCTATTTTTGATCTCGATCATCTGTACCGCACCTATTTCAAGATGGCGCTGCCCTCGGTGTTCGGCCTGATGGTGAGCGTGGTGTATAACCTTGCCGATACCTTTTTCATTGCGCAGTCCAACGATACGGCGCTGATTGCGGGTGTTTCGCTCTGTGCGCCGGTGTTCACGGCCCTCATGGCCTTCGGCAACATCTACGGCCAGGGCGGCAGCTCACTCATTTCCCGCCTGCTGGGACAGGACGACCGTGAGGGCACCGGCCGGGTCAGCTCGTTCTGCTTCTATGTGGCCCTGATCACGGGCGTGGTGTTGGCAGTCCTGATGATGCTGTTCCGCGTCCCGCTGCTGGGCATTCTGGGTGCGACTGTTGAGACGATGCCGCACGCACAGGCCTATTACACCGTGCTGGCCATTGGTGCCCCGGCCACGGTGCTGAACTTTATCCATTCCAACCTCATTCGCTGTGAGGGCATGGCAACCCAGTCCATGATCGGCAGCATCGGCGGCACGGTCATCAATATCATCCTCGATCCCATCCTCATCACCACAGTGGGCTGGGGCGCAGGGGGCGCGGCCATTGCCACCATTGTGGGCTACCTGTGCAGCGACCTGTACTTCCTGTGGCTGCTCCACAAAAAGAGCCGCTGCCTGTCTGTCAAGCTGTCCCAGTGCCACGTCACGGGTAAGGAGCTGCAGCAGGTTTTGGGCGTGGGTGTTACTGCCGCGCTGAGCAACCTGATGCAGAGCCTGACTGTCATTGTGATGAACCAGTTTCTCTTGCCCTATGGCAACGATAAAATTGCCGCCATGGGCATTGCCAGCAAGGTGAGCATGATCGCCCAGCTGGTGCTGGTGGGCTTCTCGTTCGGCGGCATCCCACTGTTCGGTTACCTGTACGGCGCAAAAAAGCGGGACGTGATGCGCAAGCTCATCCGCTTCTGTCTGACCTTCCTCGTCTCCATTGCCGTGGTGCTGTCCCTCATCCTCTGCCTGAATTCCGGGGCGCTGATGCGGCTCTTCGTGCAGGATGCCGGGATGATCGCCACTGGTGCGCAGATGCTCCGCTGGCAGGTCTACACCGCAGCCTTTGGCGGCGTGGTGCTCCTGCTCACGGTGCTGTTCCAGGCAACTGGGAAAATCATACCGTCCTTCCTGCTCTCCATCAGCCGTCAGGGCGTGGTGTTTCTGTTGGCACTGGTGGTCTGCGTACATCTGTTCCAGTATCAGGGCGTGCTGATGGCTCAGGCTGTGGCCGACATCCTGAGCGCTGCGCTGGCCCTTGGCCTGCTGGCGGCCAACCGCGATATCACCGCAAAACAGTAAACACAAAAACACCCGGAGGTCCGCTGAAAGCTGCGGTTCTCCGGGCATTTTTAGTATTCGATGCCTTTGCGCGCCTTGATGCCCTTCTGGTAGGGGTGGCGGCGGCATTTCATTTCGGTGGAGTAGTCGGCGGCATCCAGCATCCACTGCGGGGCCTTGTGGGCGGTCAGCACGCATTCCTGTGCGGCGGGACGCTCCAGAACGGCCCGCCGGAGCAGGTCTTTGTCCACCATGTCCAGCTCCCAGGCCGAACCGGCTTCATCTAAAATGAGCAGGTCGGCAGGCTCGGCCAGTGCGGCGGTCAGGTTTTCGTTCTGCACGGCCCGGGCAGCGGCCTTTTCCGCTTCGTTCATCTGGAACACGAACTTCTGCCCGCCCTTGCCCCGGAAAATTTTTGCCCCCAGCTGGGCCAGCAGAGGGATCTCGCCGCTCTGCCCGCCCTTGAGGAACTGCACGATGACAACCCGTTTGCCGCTGCCCAGTGCGCGGAGGGCAAGGCCCATGGCGGCGGTGGTCTTCCCCTTGCCGTCGCCCCAGTAGAGATGCAGCAGGCCTTGTTCCATCATCCGTTCTCCTTTGTGTACTGCACGGTCTCCACCAGGTGCAGGATGTGCTGCTCCGGCCAGTCCCGGGCATCCAGCACATAGCCGCCCGCGTTGGGGCCGCACCAGTCGTGAAAGCTGCGGCGGGGCACGCCAAACCGCTCCAGTGCGGCCATCTGGGTGCCGCCATGGGCCACGATGACCAGCCGCTCCTGTCCTTCGGCAAGGGCCTTGTCAATGAGGTCAGCCAGCGTTTTGCACACCCTGTTGCAGAAATCGCTCCTGCGCTCCCCATCCGGGTGGGCGGCGTGCTCGTTTTCCTGCACCCATGCCAGATATTCCGGATCCTGCTCTACTTGCACGAAGGTCTGGCCCTCGAACCGGCCGAAGTTCATCTCCTTCAGCCCGTCCACCGGAATGAGCTTTGCCCCGGGAAAGAACACCCGCGCCGTCTGGGCGGTGCGCTGCAGCGGGGTGACATAGACCACCTCTGGTGCAAAATCTGCCTGCCGCAGCTGGGCGATGCCTGCGGCGGAAAGGGGGATGTCCCGCTGGCCCTGATATCGTTTTTGCGCGTTGTACTCCGTCTGGCCGTGACGCAGCAGATAAATGAGCATGATCGTTCTCCTTTTTGGTTTGTTCTGCACCATTATAGCCTATTTTGCGGTTATTTTCCAGCCATGCTCTTGCAATTCTTCCGCATTTCAGATATATTGAGTGGGTATGAAATTTCAGGGGAGAGAAGTGTCAATGGAGATCCGGGACCGGAAAGCAGCGCAGCGCCGGGCGGGCATCATGGCCCGCAGGGGTCTGCCGCAGGCAGAGAGAGCGGCGGCCAATGCAGCCATCTGTGCCCGCCTTCTGGCCATGCCCTGCTTCCAAAAGGCAGAGAATCTGCTGCTCTACGCCGCTTTTGGCGGAGAGGTGGATCTTGCTGTGCTGGCAGAGCAGGCGGCCCGGCTGGGCAAAACGGTGGCCTATCCGGTCTGTGGGGAAAACTTTACCCTGACCGCCGCCGTACCGGGGTCGGACGGCTGGGAGGTGGGGGCTTACGGCATCCGCACACCGGTTCTGGAACGGGCGGCGCTCATCCGGCCGGAGGCGCTTGATCTGGTGCTGGTGCCCTGCACTGCCTTTGATGCGGCCTGCCGCCGGGTGGGCATGGGCAAGGGCTACTATGACCGCTATCTGCCCAGGTGCCGGAACGCCGTGGCGCTGGGCGTGGCCTTTGAGGCCCAGCGGGTGCCGGAAGCGGCTGCAGATGGGCGGGACCGGCAGCTGGATGGATTTGTAACAGAGAGGAAAGTATATCGTGGAACTGATGAATTTGAGCTGTGAAGGTTTTCTGGAGGAGCTGGCCAGCAAGGCGGCGGCTCCGGGCGGCGGCGGCGCTTCGGCGCTGGTGGGCGCGGCCGGTGTGGCGCTGGGCAGCATGGTGGGCAGCCTGACCGTGGGCAAAAAGAAATATGCTGCCGTGGAAGCGGACATCATTGCCCTGAATGTCCGGGCCGAGGCCCTGCGCAAGCGGCTGAAAGCGCTGGTACAGGCCGACGCGGAGGCCTTTTTGCCCGTGGCGGCGGCCTACAAGCTGCCGAAGGAGACCCCGGAACAGCAGGCCCACAAGGCCGCGGTGCTGGAAAAGGCACTGGGCAGGGCCTGCGCCGTGCCGCTGGAGGTGATGACTGCCTGCGGTGAGGGTATCGCACTGGCCGCAGAGTACGCCGAAAAGGGCAGCGTGCTGGCCCGTTCCGATGCCGGATGCGCGGCGCTGTTCTGCAAGGCAGCCATGCAGGCGGCGGGGCTGAACGTGAAGGTCAACACCCGCCTGATGGCAGACAAGGCCCATGCGGATGCGCTGGAGGCCAGAGCGGAACAGCTGCTGGCCGAGTTTGTGCCGCGGGCTGACAGGGTCTATCAGACTGTATCAAATGAGTGAGGGGAGAAGAAAATGGCTCAGATCTTGAAGGGTGCGCCCGTGGTGGCTGCCATGAACGAAGCAAACGCCGCGCGCTGTGCCGCGCTGAAGGAAAAGGGCATCGTGCCCACGCTGGCTGTGGTACGGGTCGGCGCGCGGGAGGATGACATTTCTTATGAAAAGGGGATCGTCACCCGGTGCGGTAAGGTTGGCGTGGAGGTGCGGCAGTTCCATCTGGCGGAAGATGTTACGCAGGAGGAACTGCTGGATGTGATCCGGCAGATCAATGGGGATGCATCGGTTCACGGGTGCCTGATCTTCCGGCCCCTGCCAAAGCGGTTCGATGACCGCAGGGTCCAGGAGGCGCTTGCCCCGGAAAAGGACGTGGACGGCATCACGGACGGCTCGATGGCCGGTGTGTTCACCAATATGCCCATCGGCTATCCGCCCTGCACGGCGCAGGCCTGCCTTGAGATCCTGAAATACTACAACGTGCCGCTGTCCGGCAAACGGGCCGTGGTCGTGGGCCGCAGCCTGGTGGTGGGCAAGCCCGCCGCCATGATGCTGGATCGGGAAAACGCCACCGTGACCCTCTGCAATTCCCGCACCCGGGACCTGCCCGCCCTCTGCCGGGAGGCCGATGTGCTAGTGGTCGCCATGGGCAGGCGGGGAGCCATCGGGGCCGATTGCCTGCGGGAAGGTCAGGTCGTGGTGGATGTGGGCATCCACGTCAATGAAGAGGGCAAGCTCTGCGGCGATGTGCGCTTTGATGAGGCAGAACCCATCGTGGAGGCTGTCACCCCGGTGCCCGGCGGTGTGGGCACAGTGACCACCTCTGTGCTGGTGGGCCATGTGGTGGATGCCGCATCCGCACAGTAAAACAGAAAACAACAGGCGGTGCCAGAAATTTTCGGCACCGCCTGTTGCTCTTATACGGTTGCAAGCACGGCAAGGATGCTCTGCCAGCGGGGGTTCTGCACCTGCTGCGCGGCACGGCGGGGCGCGGAAGGTGAAACCGTGGGGGCAGGACGCTGGACGCAGTCAGCCGGCTGCGCAAAGGGGGAGGCGAGTTCGGCCTGCCAGCGGGCGGCCAGTGCCATGGCCTCAGGGCTGGATTGCAGGGTGCGGCGCTCTGTTCCGGCCAGAAAATCGCCCAGCCAGCAGAGAATGGCCGCAATGGGCAGGCAGTCGGCGGCACGGGTAGACCAGTAGTTCCACTCGCCGCCCCGGCCCACAAAGCTCTCCACGGTGATCATGGCACCTTCCCGGGCAGATTGAGGCAGGCAGGAGCGGGAGGTGCCTGCCGCGCGGCGCAGCTCCCGCAGAATGATCTCAGTACGGGCCGTGTCCAGAGCATCGTCCCGGATGCAGGCGGAAAAGTCCGCACTGTCCAACAGGTTTTCGGCCCGGGTGGGGAATTGCCCTGTCATCTCGCCGGATGCGTTGTGGCAGAGCTGCCAGCCCTTGCGGAACAGCTGGAAGTTCAGGTTGCGGCGGCCCATGGTGGAGTAAAACACCCGGGCGCGGCCATTGGGAGACTGCCGCAGCTCCAGATAGGCATCAGCGCCGCCCAGGTCCTGTACCTTGACGGTCAGGAGCAGGGAAGAATTGTTTTTTTGTGCGGACATGGCACGGTGCATCTCTTCAAAATAGCGGCTGGCATCCATAGCGGGTCTCCTCTCTGGTTTTGGATGATGTGTCGGAAACCATCCATCGGTTGTTCTCTGCCTGCATTATAGCATAGACGACAACAAAATACAACTATAAGTTTGACAAAAACCAAAATATTTTGGAAATTCGGGGATGCTGACAAACGGATTGGTTGTAAATGGAAAAGGCTTCTCCCGTCGGAGAAGCCTTTTGTGGTGGCAGGATTCAATCGCCCAGCTCCCGGATCTCATTCTGGATGAGCCGCCCAGCGGCGCGTGCCAGCTGATCCATGCCCCGGATGCGGGCGAGATTTTTGCCGTAGATGCGTTCTGCATCGTGGCTGGAGCTGTCCTCGCCCATGAACACGGCAGAGACACGCAGACCATTGCGCCGCAGGGTGCGCACCTCGGCGGCGGCATCGTCCACACCGTAGGAGCCGCCGTAATCACAACCCAGCGGTTGCTCCGGGCTGGGCGGTACGCGGCGGCTGTCGTTGGGGGAAGCATCCGTCAGCAGGATGAGCAGATGCCGGGGTGCGGGGCCGGGGTCAAAGCTGACCAGATCGCCTGCCGCCCGCAGGGCAAGGCCGTCGCGGTTCCAGCCCGATGCAAAATACTGGTCGATCCCCTGCAGGCTTTTGTCCGCAAAGCCCTTGAGCACCCGCAGAACCGTATAGCCCCGCAGGCTGCAGAAGCTGCTGACCCGCACCGGGATGCCGCAGGCGGTAAGGCTCTGGGCCAGGATCGTGCCCTGCGCCGCAATGACCTCCTGACAGTGGAGCCGGGAAGCCGACGCGTCCAGCAGCAGGTCCACGGTGAAGGAGGGCTGATTCTCCTCCTCGGCACAGCGGAACACCCGGCTGTCGTTCAGAAGGGGAGCGCGCCAGACCCGCTCCGGGTCCAGATTGCCGCTGCGGGCGATCCGGGCATTGGGCTGCTGGTGGACCAGAATGCAGTTGCGGATCTGCTCGGTGAGCCGGAGCACCACGCTGCGGTGAAGCGCCCGGTTTTTGGCGTAGTAGGCGCGGTTGCGGTCGGCCTGCAGCTGAGCCTGCTCGGCCAGGTGCTTTGCCTCCGGTGTGGGGGCCTGTTCCGGGCTGGGCACGCCGGAGGCAAACCAGAGGCGGCACCCCAGGTGCGCCCCGGTGCAGAGCGCCTGCTCGGCCTTGCGCAGGCGCTCGGGCGGATAGAGGGAACGGCCAAAGCAGCTTTCAATGTAGGCGCGGTCCTCGGCGGCATTCTGCCGCAGGGTGATGTGGGCCAGCCGCTTGTCTGCCGTGGGGCCGGAGCCGCCCGCCTCCACAGAACCGGAGTGCTCCACGGTCAGACGGTCGGTCTTGATCATCTGGGTGGGCAGCGTTTTGGTGGCAAGAGAGGCCAGCAGTCCCTCCAGATGCAGATGAAGCCCCGCTCTGTGCCGGATCTTGCCGTCAAACAGGGCAAACCTTGCAAACAGGCCCAGCAGCTCACCCTTGAGCTGGCCGGGCTGGGGCGGTTGGGCTGGGGAAAGTGCCTCTGCCAGCCGGCTCTCGTAGGGGGTCATCACAGGCGGATGCCTGCCCTGTACGGTGCGCCAGCGGTCGGCCTGCATGGTGTAGACCAGCTGATTTTTTGCCATCCACTCCTGCCGCGAAAGCTTGTACTGGATGCCGAAGAAATAGTCCGCGTGGGCCCGGCGCAGCTCGGAAAGGACCGGGCGGCGGGGCAGCTCCAGCAGATAGACCGCGCTTTCGAGGTAGAGCCATGTCAGATCGTCCAGCTGGCTCTCCCGGAGATCGCCGTCCCATGTGGCAAAAAGATCGCGGAGCAGGTCGTCGCCATAGTATTTGTGCACCAGCCCCACGACACAGTTCATATAAAAATCGATCGTGCCGTCGGTGTTGCGGGCCAGGAAAAGCGGCTCAAAGCCGTAGGCTCCCGCCGCCGCCCACACCTGATTGGCGGCCCGCCGCTCCTCGGCGGTATAACTCCGGGCATCCATCAGCGGAACAGCTTTTCAGCCGTCAGGCTGGCCGGGATGCGGGCGGCGATCACGTCCCGGATCAGCCCCTGCTCGTAGGAATCAAAGGCCTTGTTGGTGATGCCCATGTCCAGCGCAGGCCCCGCAGCCACGCCCCGGCGCATCAGGCGCAGAGCGTCCAGCATTCCGCGCAGATCCAGCGCTTTGGTGGAAATTTCGGCGCTGTCGCATTTCTTTTGCAGGTCGAGGAAGAGCAGAGCAAACTGGTGCACATATTTGTCCGTCAGATCGGCAAACTGGGCCCGCAGCAGCTTTTCAAGGTTTTCCTCCGTGATGATGGGCATCTGGATGACTGCAAAGCGGGAAGTCAGGGCCTCGTTCAGCTCCCGGGTGCCCGCGTAGCCATAGTTCATGGTGGCGATGAAGCGGGTCTCTTCGGCCAGCGGGATGCGCTCGTAGCCGGGCACATCAATGGCGCGGCGGAAGTCCAGCACGGCGTGGAGGACGGCCAGGGCCTCGTTTTTGGCCATGTTGATCTCGTCCAGCACGCCGAAGCCGCCGCACTGGGCACAGCGGTAGACCGGCCCGGGCCGGAAGGTGACCGCCCCATCCACAAAGGTGTCCATGCCGATGAGGGAGGCTGCATCCATGTTCACATGGAACGAGATGTCCCATGCGGGGCGGCCAAAAGCGGCGGCCAGATTCTCGGCCAGCACATTTTTGCCGGTGGCCTTGCCGCCGGCCAGCAGCAGGTTCTCGCCGCAGAGCAGGGCCGCCAGTGCCTGCTCCCAGACCTCCCGGCCATAATAGGTAAAGCCGGAAGCCGGGATGCGGGGGCGCAGGGCCTCGGGCAGAGCGTGGGCGGCGCGGTATTCTTCCACAGCACGCAGCAGGTCGGGGCTGATGCCCTCCTGCCGTAATGTTTCCATCAGATCAGACATCCAAGACATCTCCTTGCGGTTGGCTTTGCCAAACCGATTTTTCAGCCTTATCATAGCACAACCGCTCCGGTTTGTGTAGGGGGCGCGGGGGCATTTTTTGCCGGATTTTTGCCCGGGAAATGCCGCAGGGTGGAACGGATCTGTGTGCTGCCGTGCAGACGAAGGAGTTTTTCGTGCCCAGGGATCGTGCGGCAGCGGATATTTTGTGGAAAGCTATCGAAATGGCAGGTGTTCCGCGTTGTGGGTATCCACTTTTGGCTCAGAATGGTAAAAATTCCGGAAATTCGATTGACAAATCTGAATATTTATCGTATAACCTATATATGGGAACAATTCCGGAGGGAATGCGGAACTCGTGCCCCTGCCCGTTCCTGTCGGAGGAACCACGGTCTGGTTCTGGTGCCGGTGCACTTGGCTTGGTGCAGACGGTAAGTATAGATTGATTTGAAAGAGAGGAATCCCCGATATGATGAACAATGAGATCAAAATGCCCGCTAACTTTGCTGCGATCGATGAGAACGAAATGGTGTACCTGCAGGGTGGCGCAACCACCGAGGCTACCGCTTGGGACGTGTTCCTGAACGTTGGCAAGCTGTTCAACTACATCGCCCGCGTGTTCTCCGCAGGCAGCTCCATCGTCAACAACATCAATGTTATCGTGACCACCTTCCAGACCCTGAGCACCTTCAGCCTGACCGCTAAGAACTAAGGTTTGGGCCAAAACCGAATCAGCATTTACAGGGCATCCGCTCCGGCAGGCGCGGGTGCTCTTTTTTGCTGTACAGGGCGGGAAGGCATTCGCCCCCAAATGCAGGAAAGCAGCCTTTTTTCTGCAAAGCGGGCGGATTGTCCATTGACAAGGCTCAAGAGGGTGTCGTATACTAACGATGCCTTGCAAGAAACCCCGCATCCGCGGAATAAAAGAGGAGAGAGAATATGAAAAATAACAACAGCAGCATCAAGCCCGTTGTCGCTGTCGGTATCGGCGCGGCATTGTTCTTTGTTCTGGGACGTTTTGTGGCCATTCCCAGCCCGGTACCCAACACCAACATCAGCCTGCAGTACGCCGTTCTGGCCCTGCTGGCTGCCATGTACGGCCCCGTGGTCGGCGGCCTGATCGGCTTCATCGGCCACACCCTCATCGACCTGTCCTGGGGCGGCAGCCCCTGGTGGAGCTGGGTCATCGCCTCCGCCTTTGTGGGCGTTGTGGTGGGCCTGTTCTCCAAGAAGCTGAACCTGCAGGAAGGCGAGTTCAGCAAGAAGCAGGTGGCTTTCTTTGCGCTGGCCAATATCGTGGCTCATCTGCTGGCCTGGATCCTGGTGGCCCCCGTGCTGGATATTGCCATCTACGCCGAGCCCGTCAAAAAGGTGTTTGCACAGGGTGCATTTGCCGCAGTGTCCAACAGTATCACCGCTGTGGTGGTGGGCGGCCTGCTGGTGCTGGCTTACACCAGAACCATTGCCAAGAAGGGCTCTCTGGATCAGGAGTGATCCCCGCATGAAACCCGGCCTTTCCATCTGCGCCGTCCGGCCCGTTGGAAAGGCTTTTTTGATGAACAGCTGAGGTACCATACCCATGGCAGAACGTAAACCCATCATCTCATTCCGCAACTTTTCCTTCCAGTACCGCGCCCAGAAGCGCCCCACCCTGACCGATATCAATCTGGAGATCTACCCGGGGGAGCGGGTGCTCATTGCGGGCCCCTCCGGCAGCGGCAAGAGTACGCTGGCGGGGTGCATCAACGGGCTGAACCCGTTTTCCAACCCCGGTGAGTGCACCGGCACCCTGACCGTGGACGGTGTGGATGCGCCCCACAGCAGCCTCTTCGAGCTTTCGGCCCATGTGGGCACGGTGCTGCAGGATCCGGACGGCCAGTTCATCGGGCTGACCGTGGGCGAGGACATTGCCTTTGCACTGGAAAACAGCTGCACCCCACAGGATGAGATGCACGCCATCACCCGCCATGCCGCCGAGCTGGTGGGCATCGAGAATCATCTCGGCTATGCACCGCACGAGCTTTCGGGCGGGCAGAAGCAGCGGGTGAGCCTGGCGGGCGTGATGGTGGATCAGGTCAAGATCCTGCTCTTCGATGAGCCGCTGGCCAACCTCGACCCCGCCACCGGCAAGCAGGCCATTGAGCTGATCGACGAGATCCAGAAAAAGACGGACACCACAGTGCTCATCATCGAGCATCGGCTGGAGGATGTGCTCTGGCGGAACGTGGACCGCATCGTGCTGGTGAACGGCGGCACCATTCTGGCAGACCTGCGCCCGGATGAGCTGCTCTCGGGCAGCCTGCTGGCGGAAAACGGCATCCGGGAGCCGCTGTATGTCACGGCTCTGCGCTATGCCGGGGTGGATATCACTCCGGACAAGCACCCTGCCCATGTGGACAGTCTTGTGCTGGACGATACCGACACCCAAAAGCTCCGGGACTGGTTCACGGCCCGGCCCCGGCCCGCCGCGCAGCCGGAACGGGAGACGCTGCTGGAGGTAAAGGGCCTGTGTTTTGGCTACCAGAAAGGCCAGCAGACCCTGCGGGATGTCAGCTTCTCGATCGGCAAGGGGGAGATGGTGAGCATCGTGGGCCGGAACGGCGCAGGCAAATCTACCCTTTCCAAGCTCATCTGCGGCTTCGAGACCCCGGATGCGGGCGAGATCTTCCTGAACGGCAAGCCGCTGGCTGAGGAGAACATCCGCCGCCGCGCCCAGCACATTGGCTATGTGATGCAGAACCCCAACCAGATGATCTCCAAGACCATGATCTACGATGAGGTGGCTCTGGGCCTGCAGCGCTCCGGCCTGACCGAGGAGCAGATCCGGGAAAAGGTGGAGGCGACCCTCAGGGTCTGCGGTCTGTATCCCTTCCGGAACTGGCCCATCTCGGCACTGAGCTTCGGCCAGAAAAAGCGGGTGACCATTGCCAGCGTGCTGGTGCTCGACCCGGAGCTCATCCTTCTGGATGAGCCCACCGCCGGGCAGGATTTCCGGCACTATACCGACATCATGGAGTTCCTGCGGGGCCTGAATGCCCGGGGTGTGACGGTGGTGATGATCACCCATGACATGCACCTGATGCTGGAATACACCCGCCGCGCGCTGGTGTTCTGCGACGGACGGCTCATTGCCGACCGAACCGCGGCCGCCGTTCTGTGCGACCCCGCGCTGGTGGAGCAGGCTGCCCTGAAGGAGACCAGCCTGTACACGCTGGCCAACCGCTGCGGCATTGCGCCAGCACAGGAATTTGTAGAGAGATTTATTGAGCAGGACCGGGAGGTGAGAGAGGGTGGCCGCTAAGACTGTTTTGAATTATCTCCCCCGGGAGAGCGTCATCCATAAGATGACCGGAACCACCAAGCTGGCGTTCTTCCTGCTGTTCACCTTTGCCAGCATGATCACCTACAACACCTGGGTGCTGCTGGGCCTGTTGGTGGTCAGCCTGCTGGCCTTCAGGCTGAGCCGGATCAAATTCCGGGAAGTCCGGTTTATGATGACCTTCATGCTGGTGTTCCTGCTGCTGAACAACTTGTTCATCTTCCTGTTCGATCCCAATCAGGGTACCACCCTGTACGGCACCCGCACGGTGCTCTGCCACCTGTTCTGGCGGTATGACCTGACAGCGGAACAGTTGTTCTACATGATCAACATCAGCCTGAAATATTTTGTGGCCCTGCCGGTGGCCATCCTCTTTATCTCTGCCACCGACCCCAGCGAGTTTGCTGCCAGCCTGAACAGCATCGGCATCTCGTATAAAGTTGGCTATTCAGTGGCCATTGCCCTGCGCTACATCCCCGATATCCAGCGCGACTACCACAGCATCAGCCAGGCCCAGCAGGCCCGCGGCGTGGAGCTGGGCAAAAAGGAGCCTTTCTTCAAGCGGATGAAGAACTCTGTCAATATTCTGCTGCCGCTCATCCTGACCAGTCTGAACCGAATCGACACCATTTCCAACGCGATGGAGCTGCGCGGCTTCGGCAAGAACAGCAAGCGCACCTGGTATACCCAGCGCCCCTTTGCCCGGCGGGACTTCATTGCCCTGGGCGTGGGCGCGGTTCTGCTGCTCATCAGCCTGACCGTGACCATCCGCTTTGGAAGGTTCTATAACCCATTCCTCTGAACAAAAAGGCATCCCCGCACTTCCTGTTTCGGCAGGCCGTGCGGGGATGTTTTGTTTTTACAGACTGTTGGTTCAATGATGCCGCAAGAAAGAGGGGGCTGTGTTACGCCGCGTCCACGAACTTCTCCGGGTCTTCCACGGCATCGGTGATGGTCTCCTCCGCGTCATCGGAGGAGTCGGCAGGCTGCTCCGGGTGGAGCAGGGCGTTGAGCAGGTCACGGAAGTCGATCAGGCTGTCATCCACCTGCTGATTCCGGGCCAGCAGATCCTGCACCATGTCGGGCTTGTCGGTGATGAGGTCGTCCACGCCCAGCTCCAGCATGTGGGTGGCGACCTTTTCGCGATCGATGGTCCAGGCAGAGACGGTCTTGCCCCGCAGATGGACGGCGTTGACCATGCCGGAGGTGATAAAGGTGGTCTCCACGCTGAAAAAGTCGGCATCGGGCAGGTCGTAGTAGTTGCCTACGCCCAGAGCCAGAATGTAGCCGGTGGGGTACTCAGGGGCCAGCGCTTTGACCTTGTGCAGGGTCTCGTAGCTCTGGGAGGTGATGACGCAGTTGGAGCTGTCGAAGCCGTATTCCCGCAGCAGGCGTACGGTCTCAGCCTCCAGAGCAGGGGTGGCGGCGCTGGGCTTGATCTCCACGTTCAGGCCGATGCGGCCCCGGCAGAGCTGCAGCACCTGTTCCAGGGTGGGAATCCGGGTGTCGGCAAAGCGGCTGCTGAACCAGCGGCCTGCGTCCAGCTGTGCCACTTCGGCGTAGGTCAGATCATAGACTTTTGCGTTTTTGCCGGTGCAGCGTTTCAGGTTTGAATCGTGGGTCACCACGACCACGCCGTCGCTGGTCATCTGCACATCCAGCTCGATGCGGTCGCCGCCCTTGAGGATGGCCGACCGGAAGGCGGGAAGGGTGTTTTCGGGAGCCACGGTGCAGTCGCCCCGGTGGAAGGTGACCAGCGGGGTCACGCCGCCTACGGCGGTGAGCAGGGCATCGTCCTGGGGCAGGGCATAGAGGTAGACTGCCATCAGCCCGGTGACCAGCGTGACCCCGGCCACCGCAGCGGTGAGCAGGGGCCAGCCGCCAAAGCGGTGCGGTTTGCCCTCCGACAGCTCTTCCGGCGGGCAGTCACGGCAGCAATCGTAGAGGAATGCGATGATGGTGCACTGGGCCGTGGTGACCTTGCAGTCCAGCAAAAAGCCGAAGAAGGGAATCTCCAACAGATACAGCGCACGGGCGAGCAGCAGCATGGCGCGGGTGCTCCGCAGGCCGATCAGCGCCGCCACGCTGTAAACCAGCAGGGAAGCTCCGAAAAAGACCAGAACAGACCGGACCAGCGCACTGAGGTTCCACCGCAGCAGCACACCGGCCAGCCGGGGCAGCTGTGTTTTGACATGGGCTGCGCTCTCCTGAACGGCTTCCCACAGGCTTTTGCGTTCCAGCGTAAAGAGGGGGAGCACCAGGACCCAGAACAGGGTGAACAGGAACGCCGCACCCAGAATGAGAAGAAAAAGCACCAGATAGAGCGGCTTTGCCCGGACAAGCCCAAGGATGTACTCCGGCACAGCCAGCTGAGAGATATAGTTGTAAGCCACGAATACATCTGTAAAGGGGATGAGCAGGGCGCAGTAAAGCAGGATGGGCCAGTTTTTGGGGAGCAGGACATGGCGGATATCCCCCAGCGACCGGACGAACAGGGAAACAGGACGCAGTGTTTCACCCCGGCGGGCCAGCGCAAACCCGTGCAGGAGGATGGAAAAGCCGTAAAGGTTCCAGCACGCCGCCAGAAGGACGATGAGCACGATCCCGCCTAAAATGGTCGGTGAAGTAAAGATCTGATGCGCATTGTTGTTGGTCAGGTAGTTCACCGGTGAGCAGTGCAGTGTCAGCGACCAGATGCCATTCATGGCGGGCAGAAACAAAAGATAGGTCAGGACTTTGTACACCAGCACGGCTGTCAGAACGGCAGCGGAGGCCCGGTGCAGCAGGGTCAGGGCATGGTTCCGGGTGTCCTTGTAGGCCCGGTGTGCCCGCGTGAGGGAGCGGAAGAGATGCTTCAATTTGGATTCCACCTCGGTACTGGGATATGGTTCCGTCATTTTACAGTAGTATATCACAAAGCCGGGAAAAATGGAAACGACACGGATCGACAGTTTGTTCCAGAGGGCACAGGCGCTTTTCAGCGGAGCAAAAGCGTGTTACAATAGGGGCAGAGTAAAACAGACAGGGGAGGAACACCCAATGCAGATCATGGATCAATTCGGTGCAGCACCGGGGGCAGAGAGCGTCCGGATGCCCGATGGCACCGAGCGGACACTGGCGGCAGAGCACGCCGCGGCCATTCTGGTCAATGAACAGCCAGCCTTCCGGGTGGTCTGCACGCCGGAGCTGCTGCCGCAGCTGGCGCTGGGCCGCCTGCTGACCGAGGGCTGGATCACCGCCGCTGACGAGGTGGAGCGGGTGGCCGTCTGCGCACAGGGCCTCAAGATAAGCGTTCAGCTGCGCCACCCGCTGGCGGCAGCGGAACAGGCCGGGCAGGAGGTGCCCAGCTGCTGCACCGATAACCTGACGCTGGCCAGCCCGGTGCGGCTGCCGCCGCTGGCTCCGGTGCCCCAGCGGGAGATCCCCGCCGCATGGGTGGATGCGCTGGCCGATGCCATGGGGCAGGGCCTGCCGCTCTACCGTGCCACCCATGCCGTGCACAGCTGCCTGCTGCTGCGTGCGGGCAGGATCTTGTACCGGTGCGAGGATCTGGGCCGCCACAACGCGCTGGACAAGGCCGTGGGCTGCGCCCTGACAGAGGGTGTGCCGCTGGCGGAGTGTGTGCTCTTTACCAGCGGCCGGGTGCCGGTGGATATGGTGCGCAAGGCCATCCGGGCCGGTGTGCCCGCGCTGGTGAGCAAGAGTATGCCCACGGTACAGTCGCTGGAGCTGGCAGAGGAATATGGATTGAAACTGTTTATCCGGCAAAAGAAATGATTTCACCAAGAGGCAAGAGCTTTTGAGAGAAATTGTAGGGCTTTATTTGTGCGTATACGTTGACTAACCGGTGGAAAAGATGTTATTCTTATAACGAAGAAACCGTTCCGCACTGTTGCAGCAGGTGGAACGGCTGTTTTCGTGCCCGGGAGTTCCGGGCACAGCTGAATCAAACAGGCAGGTGATACAATTGAAGCAGGCAAATCATGCGCCGCAGTCCTTGTGGCGCAGGCGGCTGCCCGGCTATGCGGCCATGGGTGCGGCAACGCTTGCCATGGCGCTTGGCCTTGGCGGGCTGATGCACAGCCGCACCACGGTGGCCGGAACGGCTCTGCCGCTGGCAGATGCCGACGCTGCCACCTATGGTGTGAGCGCGGTGTACCAGCTGGATGACACCACGTATTATGTGGTGGGCAGCAAGCAGGGCTTCCAGAGCGAGGTGCAGGCCGGTGTGACGCTGGACCGCGACGGCAATGTGCTGGATGTGAAGATCCTGGCACAGGCCGAGACCGACAGCCTGGGTGCTCAGTGTGAGAACCCGGAGTTCACGGCCCAGTACCAGGGCGCAGCTCCCTTCACGCTGGCAGGCAAGCGCTACACTGTGACCGACCCGGCCACCGGCACGGCTTTTGCTGCCGCAGGCAGCGCCGAGACCGACGCTGCCCCCGCTGAGGCTTTCGACCCCGCCGCATGGCATGCGGGCGATACCTCCCCGGAGGCCGAGGCTACCCGGAAGATGTATGAAGCCGGGCTGACCCTCTCGGCCCTGAACGGCCAGCCGATGGACGACGCGCTCATCCCCCCGATGGACAACAGTGCTGAGGCTGTGGCACGGCGCAAGCTGTACGCGGCGTGTCTGAGCAAGAGCGCGCAGGACGGCGAGAAACAGTCAGTGCCTTATGCAGACTGGTCCGCTGAAAAGCAGGCCGAGTACAAGCTGCAGGCCGCTGATCTGACCACCCAGGGCAGTGCGGCCGACACGGTCAGCGCTGACATGACCCAGGTGGATGCACTTTCCGGTGCAACCATTACGTCCACGGCGGTCACGGACATCGTCAACAATTCTTATTTCTATGTAACCGAGGTGCTCTGCGCAGAGTGACCTCACGGAGGAATGGAAACCTATGGCAAAAACTGATTTTCTGACGGCTGACATGACCCGCCGTCAATTTATGAAGATCTCGGGCAAGAGCCTTGCAGGACTCACCCTTTCCGCATCTATGCTGTCCCTCTTTGGCTGCTCTCAGAAGCAGGTGGACGCCGGTGCTGTGGCGACCTGGGCACTGCCCCAGGGTCTGCTGGTGGTCAATGCTGATCTGTGCACAGGCTGCCAGCGGTGCGAGATCAACTGCACCCTGACCAACGACGGCGTGTGCTCTTCCTACATCAGCCGCGTCAAGATCCAGCGCCGCCTGAATCTGGACGGCGACGGCAACGGTCTGCTGTCCGGCACCGACAACTGCTTTGTCTACTTCCCGGATACCTGCCGCCAGTGTGAGGATCCCGCCTGCGGCAACGCATGCCCCCAGAAGGCCATTATCACCAATGAGCAGGGCATCCGCGTGGTCGATACCGACAAGTGCATCGGCTGCGGTGCCTGCGTGGAGGCCTGCCCCTGGCACATGCCCACCGTCAACCCCGAGACCGGCAAGTCCTCCAAGTGCATCGCCTGCGGTGCCTGCGTGGCGGGCTGCCCGTCCGGCGCTCTGTCCATCGTGGACTGGGATGCCGTTACCAGCGCAGCACAGGCTGCTTACAAGGATCTGTAAGGAGGAACAACAATGGCTGAAACCTATGGCTGGGCAGGCAAGATCCTGCGCGTCAACCTGACCACCGGTGAGATCACCACCCAGGACGACGCAAAATACCATAAATATATCGGCGGTATGGGCATGGCCTACCGCATCATGTACGAGGAAGCTCCCATGGAGCTGGACCCCTATGACGAGAAGGCTCTGGTCATCTTTGGTGTCGGCCCCCTGACCGGTGCCGGCGTGCCCTGCTCCGGCCGTATGAACGTGACCTTCCGTTCTACCTGGTCCAAGGGCCACTCCATCATCGATGCACACATGGGCGGCCACATCGGCTCCATGCTGAAGTATGCCGGTTACGACGGCATCGTTGTCAGCGGCATCTCCGAAAAGCCCGTCTACCTGCGCATCGAGGACGGCGAGGTCTCTCTGGAGGACGCAAGCGAGATCTGGGGCAAGGGTACCTTTGCTGCCAACAAGTGGATGGTGGAGCAGAACGGCCGTGAGTTCGAGACTGCTTCCATCGGCCCCGCCGGTGAGAACCTGGTGGATTACTCCACCCTGAACACCAGCTTCGGCAACTCCGGCGGTGCCGGTCTGGGCGCTGCCATGGGCAACAAGAAGCTGAAGGGCCTGGCCATCCGCGGCACCGGCAGCGTCAAGGTGGCTGACCCCAAGAAGGTGCTGGAGCTCTCCAACTACATGATGGGCAACCTGATCGGCGGCAACAACAACCACAATGTGCCCGCACAGCCCCAGAGCTGGGCAGAGTACAGCGCCACCTCCGGCAAGAACCGCTGGTCCGGCGCTCCCGGCCGTATGTGGAAGAAGGCTCCCGGCGGCCCCGTGGATACCGGCGAGCAGCCCTACAACGATATCAACAAGGTGGCTCTGCGCTGCTTCAAGGGCTACTTCGACTTCGGCGCTCCGGCTGCGGAGTACACCGTGAAGAACGGCGGCTGCTCCTCCTGCCCCATCCGCTGCTACACTGAGTACGATGTGGATCCGCTGGCCGATTACGACCTGCCCACCCACAACTCCAACACCTGTATGCCTGTGCTGTACGGCACCCGCGTCTATCCGGACGGCGTGCACGATTTCAAGTACGAAGGCGACGGCACCATGGTCATCAACCTGGCATGGTCTCATGCTGTGGACGATATGGGCCTGTGGGACAACTACGGCAACCTGAACCGCGACCTGCTGTGGATCCTGCGGATGCCCCGCGAAGAGGCCACCAAGTACATCAGCGAGGCTGAGTACGACTCTCTGCCCTGGGAGTGGGAGAAGGCTGGCGATCCCCGCTGGGAGGTGGAGCTGATCCGCCGCATGGCTTACGGTGAGGGCGACCTGTCCGTGATCGCCAAGGGCACCCTGGCCATGATGGAGAAGTTCGGCCTGCCCAAGAGCTGGCTGGACCGCGACGATGGTGCCACCAACTCCAACCTGATCTACAACGGCTTCCCCAACCACCACGGCCCTGCTGAGGCATGGCAGGTGGGTATGCTGTACAACCTCGTCTACAACCGCGACTGCATGATCCACGAGATCGTCTGCGAGACCGGCTCCGGTGCTCCCTATGATGTGACCAAGAAGGTCATGGAGGACTTCTTCGGCGAGGGCTGCTACGATAAGGCCAAGGCCTACACTCCCATCAACGAGAACAAGGCAAAGCTGGCTGCATACTGCGTCAACGACAAGAACTTCCACGACTCCGCCACCCTGTGCAACTGGATGTGGCCCATGACCCAGTCTCCCTCCAAGGAGCGCGAGTACCACGGCGACCTGGATCTGCAGGCAGACTTTATGACTGCTGTTACTGGCGAGACCTATACCCAGGCCGATCTGCAGGAGGACGGTGCCCGCATCACCCAGATGCTGCGCGCGATGACCGCCATCAGCTTCCAGCAGAACTGCGGCAGCGCAAACCTGCGTCAGGAGCACGATGCCATCTGTGATTGGGTGTTCGATAAGGACCCCGACTTCAAGGCATTCGAGGAAGGCACCACCAAGCTGGACCGTGCCGACATGGAAAAGGCAAAGGATCTGTTCTACGACATCTTCGGCTGGGACCGCACCACCGGTGTGCCCACCCGCGAGACGCTGGAGAAGTATGATCTGGCTGACATGGCCGATGATCTGGAAAAGCGCGGCATCTACGCCCAGAACACCGCAGCAGCTGAATAAATCCCATAGAAAGAGGAACGATCGTCATGTTGTTTGGCAGACGTAAACCCGGCTACACCACCACTGTGGACAGCAGCGTGGACCCGGAGCAGGCCGTTCTGGACCTGCAGAAGGCAGAGCTGGCCGCCAAGAAAAAGCCCAAGGCAGAGGTGTTCGACATCGATGCCGCCAGCGAGACGGCCCGCCGCCTGAAGGAAACGGGCAGCAGCTTTGACGGCAGCGCCGCCAAGACCGGCGAGGATGTGATCGCCGCCGTGGAGCGGGAGACCGCAGAGCTTGCAGCAATGCAGGCTGCCGGGGCCGCACCCGAAGCCGCCGAAACTGTGCAGGACGAGGCCGCAAAGCCTCAGCTGCTGGATTTTCTGGCCGGTGAGCCGGAGGCTGAAAACGATCCCTTTGCGGATCAGCCCACCAAGACCGCGCCGGAGCTGCCGGAGCTGACCCCCGCGCAGGAGCTGGCCGGTTACATCCGTTCCCGCAGCGCCGCCGCGCTTGTCACGCCCCACGCACTGCTGGTCAGTGAGGTGGAGAACGCCGATGAGCTGTTGGCTCAGATGCCGCAGGACCCCCAGTGCGAGGATATCGTTGTCCGTGCAGGCGCAAAGGATACCTACTATTACTCCAACGCCAACATGAGCGACAACTACGCCATGATCGCCCAGCTCATTGAGGACAAAGACCTCTGTGTCATGTTTGCTGAGATGGTGCGCTTCAATGCACGGGTCTACCCCAGTGCCACCCCGCTGAAGTACTTCCAGCGCTCCCCCTACGGCCTTGCGCCGGAGGAGATCGAGCAGACCTGGAAGACCATGCAGGGCAGGCCGGAGTTTGCCGACATCGAGGAGCTGACCAACAATCAGAACGAGCGGTTCCTCTTCTCCACCCAGCACCTCACCCGCCGCTATGCAAAAGCCATCAGCGACGTGGATGATTTCTGCGACTAAAAGATCATACACAATTGAATAGGGTACAAGAGCTTCTTTGAGCAAGGCTGTCTAAACCCCGCAGGGGGCAGGACACCGCGCCGCAATGCTAAGGGCCAACGCCGGCATTCAAGGGTGGCAGGGGAAACCCGGCCGCCTTCCCGCAGAAGAAACGCTGCAATTTGAAAAAAAGAACTCCTCCCATCCACCGTTCCGGAGCGTTGCCTCCTTCCCGTTGCTGCAACAGCGGAAAAGGAAGCGGCTCCCTCGGCGTGGCGGCCTGCAAGCTGCCGCTCCGGGCCATGTTCGGTTTTTTGCGGGGGCGTTTTGATTTTCGGTCAGAACGTCTCCGCTTTTTTTCACCTGCCGATCGAAAAGAGATCTCCCCGGGAGTTTGTCCGGGCCATAGAGGGCAAACTGTGCCCCGGGGAGCGATGGAGGATTTTTGCAATGAAACAGCCTTTTTGCACGCCAGCCCAGGCCCTGCGCCGGGTGCTGGATGCTGCTGCGGCTCTTCCAGTGCCTGCCACGGAGCGGGTGCCGCTGGATGATGCCTGTGGGCGGATCGCAGCCCGGGACCTGTGCGCCCGGATGGATCAGCCCCCTTTTGACCGGAGCCCTCTGGATGGTTATGCCCTCCACAGTGCCGACACGGCCGGGGCGGGGGAGGAGACCCCTGTCACCCTGCCGGTGGTGATGAAGCTCTACGCCGGGGATGCCCCCGCCGCTGTCCTGCCTGCCGGGTGTGCCGCCCGCATTATGACCGGCGCACCTCTGCCCCCGGGCGCGGACTGCGTTCTGATGCAGGAGCTGACCGACGGCGGGGAGGAGCAGGTGCGCATTTACGCCCGGCTTCAGCCCAACGCCAATGTGGTGTTCCGGGGTGAGGACATCGCCGCCGGTGCCCCCATTGCCGCTGCCGGAACTGTGCTGACCCCGGCGCACATCGGTGTGCTGGCCGGCCAGGGCATCCCGGATGCCGAGGTCTTCCGCCCCCTGACCGTGGGCGTGCTTGCTACCGGCAGTGAGCTGCTGGAAGCGGGTGAGGCCTGGGCTCCCGGCAAGATCTACGATGCCAACGGGATCCAGAATGCCGCCCGCCTGCGGCAGCTGGGCTTTGCCGTGGAGCGCACCCACTGCTCGGATGACCCGGAGGAGATCACCGCCCGGATGCAGGACCTGCTCACCCGGTGTGATGCCGTCATCACCAGCGGCGGTGTTTCGGTGGGGCAGAAGGATTACCTGCCCACAGTGCTGGAAATGCTGCACGCAGAGCCTGTTTTTGCCGGGGTGGCCCAGAAGCCCGGCAGCCCCATGATCGCTGCACAGGTGGGAGAAAAGCTGGTGTTCTGTCTGTCCGGCAATCCCTTTGCCGCTGCTGCCACGCTGGAGCAGTATGCCGTTCCGGCCCTGCTGCGGGCCGCAGGGCGGCGGGAAGAGGACTGCATCCCGGTGCGCTCCCGGGGCAGGCTGACCACCGGCTTTTCCAAGCCCAGCAAGGGAACCCGCTTTCTGCGGGCCAGAGCGCTGGGCGGCCTGGTGGAGATCCCCGGCGAGGGCAACGCGGAGGCGCATTCCTCGGGCAGTCTGTCGGCCATGATGGGCTGCAACTGCCTGGTGGAGCTGCCTGCGGGCAGCGGCCCGGTGGCTCCGGGCGAAGAAGTGGAGGTACTGAACTTTGTACAGTGAAAAGAAACAGGCGCTTGCTGCCGAGCTGCGCCTGAAGCGCCCGGCTGTGCTGGCCGTGAGCGGTGCGCACAACAGCGGCAAAACGACTTTGTTGGAAAAACTCATCCCCCTGCTGCGGGCACGGGGCCTGAAGGTGGGTGTCATCAAGCATGACGGCCACGATTTCACCCCCGACGTGCCGGGCACCGACAGCTTCCGCCTGCGGGAGGCCGGGGCCGAGGGCGTGGCGGTCTTTTCGGGCAGCCGCTACCTGCTGACGGAGGAATTCCGCCTGAATGAGCAGGATCTGCTGGCCCTGTTTGAGCGCCACGGCTATGATCTGGTGCTGATGGAGGGCTTCAAGGAGAGCGGCTGGCCCAAGATCGAGGTGGTGCGCAAGGCTGTCTCGGAGGAGCCTGTCTCCTTTGAGCCGCTGGCCATCGTGGGGGATGTTCCGGGTGCGGATTTTGCACTGGACGAGCCCGCAGTGCTGGCCGACTGGATCGCTGCACAGATGCCTGCATTGTAACAGGGGGAGGAAGAAACCATGAAACTGATCCGTACCGAAGACGCGGCAGGGCAGGTGCTCTGCCACGATATCACCCAGATCATCCCGGGTGAGTTCAAGGGGGCCCGCTTCAAAAAGGGCCACATCATTCAGCCCGAGGATATTCCGGTGCTGCTGAGCATCGGCAAGGAAAACCTCTATGTCTGGGAGAAAAAGCCCGGCATCCTCCACGAGGACGAAGCTGCCGCCCTGCTCTACAAGGCCGCTGCCGGTCAGAATATCCACGGCACCGAGCCCCGGGAGGGCAAGATCGAACTGATCGCTGACTGCGACGGTCTGCTCAAGATCGACCGCAGGGCCCTGCTGGCAGTGAACAGCACCCCCCAGATGATGATCGCCACGATCCACGGCGATCTGCCTGTGAAAAAGGGAGCCAAGCTGGCTGGTACCCGCATCATCCCGCTGGTCATTGAGCAGGAGAAGATGGAGGCCATGCAGGCTGCTGCCGGGCCGAAGCCCATCCTGAACGTGCTGCCCTTCCACCAGAAGAAGTTTGCCGTTATCACCACCGGCAGCGAGGTGTTCAAGGGCCGCATTGAGGACAAGTTTACTCCCATCCTCGAGCAAAAGCTGGCGGTGTATGGCTGTGAGATGGCCTTCCACAAGGTCTGTGATGATGACCCGGCGGGCATCACGGCTGCCATTCTGGAAGCAAAGGCCGCAGGCTGTGAGCTGATCTTTACCACCGGCGGCATGAGCGTGGACCCGGACGACCGCACCCCGCTGGCCATCAGGAACACCGGGGCTGAAATTATTACCTACGGTGCGCCCGTGCTGCCCGGTGCCATGTTCCTGGTCAGCTATCTGGACGGTGTGCCGGTCTGCGGCCTGCCCGGCTGTGTGATGTACGCCAAGCGCACCATTTTTGACCTGCTGCTGCCCCGCCTGCTGGCCGATGACCCCATCACCGCCGAGGATATCGCCCGTCTGGGCGAGGGCGGCCTCTGCCTGGGCTGCGCCGAGTGCCACTGGCCCAACTGCGGCTTCGGACACTGCTGAAACCCTCTCAGTCAAAGCCTTTCGGCTTTGCCAGCTCCCCCGCAGAGGGAGCTTAACTAAGGTGAAAAAATATGAGTGAAAATAATCTGACACATTTTGATGCCGCCGGAAACGCTGTGATGGTGGATGTGAGCGAAAAGCCCGTCACGGCCCGGGAGGCCACGGCCCACGGCATCATTACCATGAATGCGGATGCCTTTGCCGCCGTGGAAAGCGGTACCGTGAAAAAAGGCGATGTGCTGGGCGTGGCCCGGGTAGCCGGCATCATGGCCACCAAGCGCACCAGCGAGCTGATCCCCCTGTGCCACCCGCTGCCGCTGACCAAGGTGCAGATCGAGTTTGACCTGCTGCCCGAGCGCCGGGCTGTGGAAGCACGCTGCACGGTCAAGACCAGTGGCGTGACCGGCGTGGAGATGGAGGCCCTGACCGGCGTTTCCACCGCCCTGCTCACCATCTATGACATGTGCAAGGCTGTGGATAAGGGCATGGAGCTGGGCGAGATCCATCTGGTGGAAAAGACCGGCGGCAAGAGCGGACATTACATCCGGGCGGAGGGCGGCTATGTTTGATTCCAAGGGCCGCAATATCCATTATCTCCGCCTTTCCGTGACCGACCTGTGCAACCTGCGCTGCCGCTACTGTATGCCGGACGGCGTGGACAAGCTGGAACGGGAGGATATCCTGACTTACGAGGAATTCCTGCGCCTTGCCGCTCTGTTTGCCCGGTGCGGGGTGGATACCGTGCGGGTCACCGGCGGCGAACCGCTGGTGCGCAAGGGCGTGGAGCAGTTGGTCAAAGGGCTGAAAGCCATCCCCGGCATCCGGAAGGTCACCATGACCACCAACGCCGTCCTGTTGGAACAGCAGCTGCCCGCCCTGCTGGAGGCCGGACTGGACAGCGTGAACATCAGTCTGGATACGCTGGACCCCGCCCTGTTTGCAAAGATCACGGCCCGGGATGAATTTGCCGCCGTGCAGGCGGGCATCCATGCCGCGCTGGAAAGCGGCATTCCGGTCAAGCTGAACTGCGTGCCCCAGGTGGGCGTGAACGAGGGCGAGCTGGAAGCGCTGGCCGCTCTGGCACAGGACAAGCCCCTGCAGGTGCGGTTCATCGAGATGATGCCCATCGGCTACGGGGCGGCCATGCCCTGTATCTCCGGCCCGGAGCTGCTGGCCCGCTTTCGCAGGCGCTGGCCGGAGCTGGCCCCGCTGCCCGGGGCAGCATGTGCCGCGCTGGGCGATGGCCCGGCGGTCTATTACACCGTGCCGGGCTGGAAAGGGGATATCGGCTTCATTGCCGCTGTCCACGGCAAGTTCTGCGCCTCCTGCAACCGGGTGCGGCTGACCAGCCAGGGCTTTCTGCGCCCCTGCCTTGCCAGTGAGGCCGGATGTGACCTGAAAGCCCTGCTGCGCAGTGGCGCGTCTGACGAAGAGCTGCTGACTGCCATCCGTACCACCATCTGGGAAAAGCCCCAGGAACATCATTTTGAATTGAAACAGGACATCCCAGCGACCCGGGGCATGTACCGAATTGGAGGATAAATCTATGGGAAAACTTCTGGCGATCTGCACCAGCCCCCAGCGGGGCACGGTCAAGACCGAAGTGGAAAGCGCACGCCTGACCCCGGAATGGGGTGTTGAGACCGATGCCCACGGCGGGAACTGGCACCGTCAGGTCAGCCTGCTGAGTGCTGAAAAGATCGAGAACTTCCGCAAGAAGATCTGGGTGGACTACGGTGCCTTTGGTGAGAATCTGGTGGTGGAAGGCTACGATTTCCGCAATCTGCCCGTGACCAGCCGCTTTGCCATCGGGGACGTGGTGCTGGAAATGACCCAGATCGGCAAAGAGTGCCACAACGACTGCGTCATCAAGCAGAAGACCGGCGAGTGCATCATGCCCCGGGAGGGCGTGTTTGCCCGGGTGCTGCAGGGCGGCGAGATCCACGTGGGGGACGAGGTGACCCTGCTGCCCCCGCCGGAAAACCCGCCCCTGCGCGCTGCCGTCATCACCCTTTCCGACAAGGGCAGCCGTGGTGAGCGGGAGGACAAGAGCGGTCCCCTGATCGTGGAGATGCTCACCGCTGCAGGCTATCAGGTGGAGGAGACCATGATCCTGCCCGATGAGGCAAAGGCCCTGAAGGCACAGCTCATCCGGCTGGCCGATGGCCGTCAGGTCAACCTGATCCTGACCACCGGCGGCACCGGCTTTGCTCCCCGGGATATCACCCCGGAAGCCACCTATGCCGTAGCGGACCGCAACGCCCCCGGCATTGCTGAGGCTATGCGTTACCACAGCCTGAGCATCACCCCGCGCGGGATGCTCAGCCGTGCTGTCAGCGTGCTGCGGGGCAAGACCCTCATCGTCAACCTGCCCGGCAGCCCCAAGGCCGTGAAAGAGAATCTGGAGTACATCCTGCCCAGCCTGGAGCACGGGGTACGCATTGCCGCCGGGCTGGACGGCGAGTGTGCCCGCAAATAAGCCTGTTTCACCGCCGCGGCGTTGCTTTTGGTGCCGGGCGTGAAAATAAAAGTACAACAAAAGCATACCCACTGTAAGGAGCAAGACTATGAAAACTATGATCTCCCGCCGCGGCTTCCTGTGCGCTGCCGGCATCGCATCCGCATCTGCTGTTCTGACCGCCTGCGGCGGCTCCTCCAGCAGCACTGCATCTTCCACCGCATCCTCCGCTGCCGCCTCCTCTGAGGCTGCCTCCGGCGAGAGCGTGGAGCTGATCGTTTTTGCTGCCGCCTCCTTGACCGAGACCCTGAACGCCATTGCCGAGACCTACTCTGCAGAGAACCCCGGCGTGACCTTCAGCTTCAACTTTGACTCCTCCGGAACCCTCAAGACCCAGATCCAGGAGGGTGCGGACTGCGACCTGTTCATCTCCGCCGGTCAGAAGCAGATGAACCAGCTGGACAGCACCGCTTCCGCTGAGGTGAACACCGAGGGCCTGGACTTTGTGGATGCCGAAAGCCGTGTAGATCTGCTGGAGAACAAGGTCGTGCTCTGTGTGCCTGAGGGCAGCGACAAGGGGATTGACAGCTTCGACAGCCTGGCCGAGCACCTGAAGGCAGAGAATATCCTGTTCTGCATGGGCAACAGCGATGTGCCCGTGGGTCAGTACACCCAGAAGATCCTGGCTTACTATGATCTGGATGAGGCAGCTCTGGCTGCTGCCGGTGTCATCACCTACGGCTCCAACGTCAAGGAAGTCACCACCCAGGTCAGCGAGGCCAGCGTGGATGCCGGTGTCGTTTACTGCACCGATGCGTACAGCGCCGGTCTGACCCCCGTGGACGAGGCCACCAAGGAAATGTGCGGCCAGGTCATCTACCCCGCCGCTGTGATGAAGAACGCCCTCCATGCCGAGGCTGCCAAGGAGTTCCTGGCTTACCTGCGCACCGACAAGGCTGCGACCGTGTTCGAGAGCGTCGGCTTCACCGCACTGTAAGCATCCGCTGGGGAGATGGTATGGACTGGTATCCCTTATGGAACAGCCTGCGCATTGCGCTGATCAGCTGCGCAGTGGTGTTCTTTTTAGGCATCTTTGCGGCCTACTATATTGCAAAGCTCCCGCGCGTGCTCAAGGGCGTGCTGGATGTGGTGCTCACCCTGCCCATGGTGCTGCCGCCCACGGTCGTGGGATATTTCCTGCTGCTGCTGTTCGGCGCAAAAAGGCCGCTGGGCATCTTTTTCATGGAACATTTCGGCGTGAAGCTGGTGATGAACTGGTACAGCGCCATTTTTGCTTCCATCGTGGTGGCCTTTCCGCTGATGTACCGCACGGCCCGCGGTGCCTTTGAGAGTTTTGACGAAACGCTGGCCTGGTCGGCACAGACGCTGGGACTTTCCAACACCTGGATCTTCTGGCGGGTGCGGATGCCCTGCTGCCGTCAGGGCATTCTGGCCGGTACGGTGCTGGCCTTTGCCCGTGCGCTGGGCGAATATGGTGCCACCAGCATGATCGCAGGCTACACGCCGGGCAAGACGGCCACCATTGCAACCACGGTCTACCAGCTCTGGCGCACCAACGATGAAGCCGGGGCCATGCAGTGGGTGCTGGTGGATATCGTTATCTCGGCGGTGGTGCTGCTGGCAGTGAACCTGCTGGAACGCAGGCAGAAGCAGGGAGGAAAGCGCACATGAGCCTGGAAGTAAATGTGACCAAGCGGTTTGATGGCTTTACCCTCCACGCTGCGTTCACGGCAGGGGACACTGCCACCGCCCTTCTGGGCGCGTCCGGCTGCGGCAAAAGCATGACCCTGCGCTGCATTGCAGGCATCGTCCGGCCGGACGAGGGGCGCATCGTGCTGGATGGCCGGGTGCTGTTCGACAGCGCTCAGGGCATCGACCTGCCGCCCCAGCAGCGCAATGTGGGTCTGCTGTTCCAGAACTACGCCCTGTTCCCCAACATGACCGTGGAGCAGAATATCCTCTGTGCCCTGAAAAAGGAAAAGGATCCTGCCGCCCGCAGGGCCGCCTGTGCCGAGGCATTGCGGGCCATGCGGCTGGAGGAACTGGCCAAGCGCCTGCCCGGTGCGCTTTCGGGCGGGCAGCAGCAGCGTGCCGCCCTGGCCCGCATCCTGGCGGCTAAACCCCGCATCCTGATGCTGGACGAGCCGTTCAGCGCGCTGGACAGCTACCTGCGCGAGGAGGTAGAGGGGGAGGTAGGCAGCCTGCTGGCCGGGTTTGCGGGCACGGCCCTGCTGGTGACCCACAACCGGGACGAGGCCTACCGCCTGTGCAGGGAGATGATCGTGATGGACAGCGGCGAGGTGCTCCGGGCAGGTACGACCAAGGAGGTCTTTGCTGACCCCCGCACCCGTGCCGCCGCCCGCCTGACCGGCTGCAAGAATATTCTGCCCTGCACCCGGGTGGGGGAGCATACCGTTCATCTGGCGGGCTGGGAACAGCCGCTGACCGTGGCTCTGCCGGTGCCCGAGGGCTGCCGCGCCGTGGGCATCCGCGCCCATGATTTTGCGCCCTGCGCTCCCGGCACCCCCAACAGCCTGCCGGTGCAGGCTGTCTCCACCAGTGAGAACCCCTTTGACTGGAATATGATCTTCACCCTGCCCGGCGGTGAGGCCCGCCTGTGGTGGAAGGTGTCCAAGGAGACATTGGCGGCCCCGCCGCCAAAAGCACCCGCCTGCCTGGCTGCCGCCCCGGAAAATATCATGCCGCTGGTCTGAGGCAAAAAATCGTTTTCTCCCTGCTCCCGAAACAGAAATACGGAGCAGGGAGAATTTTTTTGAAAAAAGTACTTGACTTTATCAAGTAATGCGATTATACTAGACCTTGTCAAGTAAAGGAGATGCAAAGAGTGATCCAATCGACCATATCCTTCTACGTGATGGAGTTTTACAAGCAGTTCGCAGCCTACACCACCCAGCAGCTGCAGGAGTTTGGCCTGAGCTTTGGCATGATGTATTTTGTGATCTACGTGGGCAAACATCCCGGCTGCACCCCGGCTGAGATGACCAAAAACCTGCACCTGGACTGGGGCCACTGCCAGCGCAGCGTGATCAAGCTGGTGGAAGATGGCTTTATGACCCGGGAAAAGCAGGGCCGCAGTTATCATTTGGGGCTGACCCCGGCGGGTGAGAGAGCATTCCGGACCTGTCACCAGGTATTTTTCGATTGGGATGCACAAAATTTGAGCGGGCTGACCGAAGAGGAACAGCACCAGCTCCTGAGCCTGCTGCAAAAGGCAGCACGGACGAGGAAAGAGAGTGTGTAACATGTACGACACCATCCTGAGCCCCATTGATTACGGTGGAATGCAGCTGAAGAACCGCATCATCTTTGCCCCCACCACCTTCGGCCTTTCGGACGAGGAATATCTGGCAGAGATGGAGCGGCTGGCCAAGGGCGGCTGCGCCATGATCATCATCGGCGACGTGCCGGTGGCCAAGAGCCGGTTCGAGAAGTCCCTGTTTGACAAAAAGGGCTTCGCCTTCTATCAGCAGATCTGCGAGACTGCCCACAAATACGGCTGTAAGGTCTGCGCCCAGCTCCACCAGACCGATACCGACATGATGTCCATCATCAAGTGCATCCCGGGGATGCTGATGAAAAAGATCACCCCCGACCAGCTGCGGGAGCGGATGAACGATGCCGTGGGTCCCTACATCACCAAGATGTCCCAGAAAAAGATCCATCAGATCATCGCGGGCTTTGGCAAGGCTGCTGTGCTGGCAAAGCAGGCGGGCTTTGACATGGTGCAGGTGCACGGCGACCGGATGTGCGGCAGCTTCTCTTCCGCCATCTTCAACCACCGCACCGATGAATACGGCGGCAGTGCCGAGCGCCGCGCCCGCTTTGCCGTGGAAGCTGTCAAGGCAGTGCACGCCGCTGTGCCCGGCATGGCCATTGACTACAAGCTGGCTGTCCGGCAGGAGAACCCCCATTACGGCAACGCCGGTGTGGTGGAGGAGGAACTGGCCGTGTTCGTGCCCCTGCTGGTGCAGGCAGGCGTGACCAGCTTCCATGTGACACTGGCCAACCACTCTGCGCTGGAAAACACCATCCCGCCGGCCAGCCACCCCGAGTTCAAGGAGACCGGCTGCTTCCTCAAGTTCTGCGATGAGGTGCGCCGGTATACCAGTGTGCCGCTCTGCGGTGTGGGCGGCCTGAACGACCCCGATTTTGTGGAGCAGCAGCTTGCCAGCGGCCGCATCCAGTGCGCAGCAATGTGCCGCCAGCTGCTGGCCGACCCCAACTGGGTCAACAAACTGCAGAGCGGCAATGCGGCAAAGATCCACCGCTGTGTCCGCTGCAACAAAAAGTGCCTGGGCGGCCTGATCGCCCATCAGGGCACCCGCTGTATCTATGATGCCCTGAACGCAAAAGAACAGGGAAGCATCTGATCTCAAACATAATAAAGGAGAATGACCATGAGCTACGCCATCGTTTTCAGCAGCAAGACCGGCAACACCCGCCTGCTGGCCGACACCCTTCGCGCAAGCTTGCCCCAGAATGAGTGCACCTACTTCGGAGCACCGGCCCCGGAGGCACTGGAGGCTGAGACCCTTTACATCGGCTTCTGGACGGACAAGGGCCATGCCGATGACACCCTCACCGCCTTTTTGCAGACCCTGAAGGGGAAGCGGGTCTTTTTGTTCGGCACCGCAGGCTTTGGCGGCAGTGCGGAATATTTCGAGCAGATCCTGGCAGCGGTGCAGAAATCGCTGGATGAGAGCAACACGGTCATTGGAACCTATATGTGCCAGGGCAAGATGCCCATGATTGTGCGCCAGCAGTACGAAAAGATGCTGCAGCAGCCCAACCATGCACCCAACCTCGAGATGCTGATCGAGAACTTTGACAAGGCGCTGGCTCACCCGGATGCCGCAGACCTCGACCTGCTGCGCAAAAAGGCGGCAGAGGTGCAGGCATAACGGAAGAACTCTTCAAAAAAGCAGATTTTTTGAGAAAGCTGCTCCAAAACAGTTGACAGGTTCTGTCCGATGTGGTAGGATAGCGTCGAGGAAATGGAAACGGCTCCTCAAGGTGAATTGAATATTCTCGGCAAAACAGTCGAAAGGCTGTGACGCAAAGCTACAGGGCCTGTAAAATGGCAGCCAGCTGCTTCTCAAAGAAATCTTTCTTTGGGCGACCTGCTTAGATTTTCTAGGTGTTGTTTTGCTGAGTGTATTGCAGAACAACACCTTTTTTCGTTCTCAAATTTCTTCCCAAAAGAAGAAAGGCACGCAAAACTGAATATCCTCGGCAAAGCAGTCGAAAGGCTGTGACGCAAAGCTATAGGGCCTGTAAAATGGCAGCCAGTTGCTTCTCATCACCTGAGGGTCTCCACAGCGGAGAATGGGTGTTGAGTGACCTTCATCTGAAGCATCAGATGTCGATTGCCGAGTATACCAGCAATCGACACCTTTTTTCATGGGGTAACACAAAAGAGGTTCAACACCATGCGTAACGCTTCGATGAAAGTCCTGAAGAATCTGGTCTGCTGCGCCGCATTCATCTGCCTGATGTTTGTTCTGGCAATGCCCGCACACGCAGCTTCCAAGGCCGATGAGCTGCTGCAGCTCGTCAACGCAGAGCGTGCACAGGCTGGTGTGGCTCCTCTGAGCATGGGCAGCAGCGCACTGAATGCTGCCGCACAGGCCCGTGCAAAAGAACTTACCGTCAATTACTCCTACAACCGCCCCAATGGCAGCCGCGAGTTCACCATCCTGCCGGAGTACGGTGTGGACGATGTTTCCGTGGGCGAGAACTACTGGGCAGCTGCTGAGGATGCTTCGGATGTGGTCGCCGCCTGGAATCGCTACGATTTCTTCAAGGAGCGGATGCTGGACAAGGATGCCACCTCCGTTGGCATTGGCTACTACGAGGGCGGCGAGTATGGCAATTACTGGGTGATGATCTTCACCTACGCCCGCGGCACCAGTGAGAACGGTTTTGCACAGGAAGTGCTGGCGCTGGTCAACGCTGAGCGTGCAAAGGAAAATCTGGCACCTCTGGCTATGGGCGATGCCAAGCTGCAGGCCGCCGCCGATGAGCGCGCAAAGGAAGTGGCAAAGGTCGCTTCCCACACCCGCCCCGATGGCACCAACTGTTTCACCGTGCTGAAGGAGTACGGTGTGTCTGATACCGCCACCGGCGAGAATGCCGCCTGGGGCGAGACCACGCCCGAAAAAGTCGTTGCAGACTGGATGGCTTCGGAAGGCCACCGTGTCAATATCATGGACCCCGCCGCCAAGTATATGTGCCTTGGCTACAACTACGATGCCAATTCTCAGTGGGGCCACAACTGGATCCAGATCTTCGCAAAGTAAGCGGATGACTTCCATTGAGCGTTGTACGATGAAATAAAATAAAGCAAAAAGAGATGCACCCCGCTCCCTGAACCGGTTTCAGGAAGGCAGGGTGCATCTCTTTTGTTTTTTATTCTGCTGCCATCTCAGCCACATCCTCGGGGCTGAAATCGCCCAAGGGCAGGATGAGCCGGCCCAGCGTCTCCTGCGGCAGGGCGGCAAGCCGGGCACTCTCGTCCGCAATTTCGGCAGGGCAGAGGACGTGCACGCCGTCTGCACCGGTCTCTACCCGGGCGCGGTGGCCGGTGGCAATGTACTGGATGCCCAGCCGGTCAGCCGCCGCCAGCAGGGCGGGGAAGCGCAGGTCGGCCGGGGCAGCGGTCTCCTCGGCCAGCTGGCTGGCCAGTTCGCTGGCATTCAGGGTGATGCACTCGATGCCCAGAGCCTTGGCGGCTTCCTTGGCGGCATCCACAACGGGGTCATCGGTGCACAGACGCACCACAGCGCCCATCACCGCAAAGCCCTGCTGCTGTAAAATGCGGACAGCTGCTTTGCAGCCCGTGCCGCCGCACAGGCCCACCAGCACCTTGTCCTGCTGCTCATAGGTATCGAACCCGCTGCCGGGCAGAAATGTATCGCTCATCGTCCCTGTCTCCCTCCGTGTGCCTGACTTTGTGCCACGGCCAGCTGGTCGCAGCGCTCGTTTTCCGGGTGGCCTGCGTGGCCCTTGACCCAGACATAGGTGATCTTGTGCCGGGCTTCCTGCTCCAATGCCTGTTCCCACAGGTCGGGGTTCAGGGCAGGGGAGCCGTCGGACTTTTTCCAGCCCCGGCGCTTCCAGCCCCTGGCCCAGCCCTTTTCCAGCCCATTGATGACGTACTGGCTGTCAGAGCACAGCCTCACCTCACAGGGCTCCTTGAGCTGGCGCAGGGCCTCGATAAAGGCGGTCAGCTCCATCCGGTTGTTGGTGGTGGAAGCATCGCCGCCGCTGAGCTCTTTTTCGTAGACCTTGCCGTTGAAGCGGTAGCGCAGCACTGCACCCCAGCCGCCCGGGCCGGGGTTGCCGCTGCACGCGCCATCGGTGTAAACTTCGACTTGTTTCATCTGTTTCTCCCGGAACTTGAATTTTTGGATACCTCTATTTAGAGCTATTTTTCCGGTTCTGTCAAGAGGAAAACGTATCATCCCCGGCTTTTCCGGCAAAGCTTTGAATTGACAAAGTGGACAAGAAATACTATACTGTTTGTAACAAAATGCGTATAGGGGCGCACCGATGCGGTGTGTCCGGCCGGAACGGGGCAGTGCCGCGGTCGCATCGAACAGATGGACTGACAGGGCAGAAATTACTCCGTTCCGGCCATCCCAGTGCCGAAAACGGGCATGGAAGCGAAAAATTCTATACGATGGTTTCGATGGGAGCGGCGGTGCGTTTGCTGCTCCTTCACAGCAGACAGGCCGCTCGCAAAGGGGTGTGCCTGCGTTTTGTAATTGATTTTGGAGGTACCGCATGGCACAGGTCAAAGAACAGAACCCGGCTCAGGCTCAGAACAATCCGAACAGAAACAGTGAATCCGGCGGGGAAAAGCGTACCCGCACCCGCCGCCCTTATTATAACCGGCGGCCCCGCCGCGCACAGCAGCCCAAGGAGGCCGCTGTGCCCATCCACATCTACCCGCTGGGCGGTCTGGGCGAAGTGGGCAAGAACATGACCGTGTATGAGTGCAACGGGGATATGATCATTGTGGACTGCGGCCTTGTATTCCCGGACAGTGAGATGTACGGCGTGGACATGGTCATCCCCGACTTTACCTTTGTGGTGCAGAATAAGGACAAGATCAAGGGACTGCTCATCACCCACGGCCACGAAGACCACATCGGCAGCATTCCCTACCTGCTGCAGAAGTTTGATCTGCCCATCTACGGCACCCGGCTGACCTGCGGCCTCATCCGGAACAAGCTGGAGGAGTTTGGCCTGGCAGGCAAGACCAAGTTCGTGGAGATCACCCCCAAACAGAAGATCAAGCTGGGCTGCTTTACCGTGGAGCCCATCCATGTCAACCACTCCATCCCCGATTCCGTGGCCTTTGCCATTGACAGCCCCGCCGGAACGATCATCCAGACCGGCGACTTCAAGATCGATTACACCCCGCTGGCCTGCGGCGTGACCGACCTGACCACCCTTTCGGAGTATGGTCAGAAGGGTGTTCTGGCTCTGCTGAGCGATTCCACCAACGCCGAGCGCCCGGGCTTTACCGCCACGGAGCAGAAGGTGGCCGCCGGTGTCCGCAACCTGTTTGCCCGTGCCCGGAACAAGCGCATCATCATTGCGACCTTTGCGTCCAATATCTACCGCGTCCAGCAGATCATTGATCTGGCCGTGGAGGATGGCCGCAAGGTGGCGTTCAGCGGCCGCAGCATGGTCAATAACACTGCCATGGCGCAGGAGCTGGGCTATATGCACATCCCCGAGGGCACCCTTATCAGTGTGGATGAGCTGAACCAGTACCCGCCGGAGCAGGTGGTGCTGATCACCACCGGCAGCCAGGGCGAGCCCCTGAGCGCCCTTTCCCGCATGGCCTCCTGCAGCCACCGCCAGGTGCGGGTGGGCCCCGGCGACTTCATCATCATCTCCGCCAACCCCATTCCCGGCAACGAGAAGAGCGTGACCAAGATCGTCAACGGTCTGCTCCTGCTGGGTGCGGAGGTCATCTACGAGAGCATGTATGATGTCCATGTTTCCGGCCACGCCTGCCAGGAGGAGCAGAAGCTGATGCTCACCCTGACCAGACCCAAGTATTTCCTGCCCGTGCACGGCGAGTACAAGCAGCTGAAAAAGCATGCCCTGACCGCCGCGTCTCTGGGCATTCCCACCAGCAACATCCTCATTGCCGAGAACGGCTCCAACGTTATCCTGAGCCGGGACGAGATCAAGCTGGGCGAGCCTGTCACCGCCGGTGCTGTGATGGTGGACGGCCTGGGCGTGGGCGATGTGGGCAATGTGGTCCTGCGTGACCGCAAGCATCTCTCTGAGGACGGTCTGGTCATCATTGTGGCTACCGTGGACAGCAAGACCGGCAAGGTGCTGGCCGGGCCTGACCTTGTGAGCCGCGGCTTTGTCTATGTGCGCGAGAACGAGAGCCTGATGGACGGGGCCCAGAGCATTGTGGAAAACGCGCTGGATCGCTGCGTGGAAGAGCATGTGCGCGACTGGAACAGCGTCAAGACCCGGGTGCGTGAGGCGCTGAGCAGCTATATCTACCGCCGCACCAAGCGCAGCCCGATGATCCTCCCCATTCTGATGGAGGTATAAGCCGGAAGCCGCCCCGCCGGGGCAGGCAGACCAGGAGGCAGAAGATTCCATGAAACAAAAACCGAGATGGACGTTGGAAATGCTGATCGCCGCGCTGGCAGTGCTGTGTGCACTGCTGACACTGGCGCTTCTGGTGCAGCGGCCTGCAGGCTGGCCTGCGCTGGCAGTGCTGGTGGTGCTGTGGGGCATCGGCATCTGCGTTTTCCGGTATCAGCTGCGGCGCTGGACCGCCAAGTGGGTGGCTGGCGGCAGCTTTGAAAATTCCAGGACCCAATACAGCCTGGAATCCCTCTCTCAGCCGGCGGCTCTGCTTTCTGGCGAGACGGTGCTGTGGTATAACAGCCGCTTCCGCACGGCGCTGCTGGGCGGCGAGGACCGGCTTGCAGGTAGGGCACAGAAGCTGCTGCCCGGCCTGGATACCGCACAGGCCCGCACCCCGGAAGGGCAGCAGCTCAATCTGGCCGACGGTGTGTGGAATGTGCACAGCAGTACCGTGCCGGGCGGCAGCGAGAGCATGACGCTGCTCGTGTTCAATGAGGAGACCGCCCTGCGCAGGATCGAAACGGAGTACAAGGCCAGTCGCCCGGGCTACATGGTGTTCCTGGTGGACGGCTACGACGATGTGTTCAGCGATATGCTGGACAGTGAGCGCGCCCGCCTGCTGGAGGGCATCAACCGGGTGTTGGAGGATATGATCGGCCGGGGCACAGGCTTTCTGCGCCGCGTTGCCAGCGGCCGTTATATCGCCGTGGTGGAAGAGCGCCATCTGGAGCAGTATGCCCAGCGCGGCTACGATGTGCTGGATAAGATCCGTGCCCTGGACCCCAGCGTGAACCTGTCCATCTCCATTGGCATCGGGCGCGGGGCCAAGACCCTGCGGGAAGCCCAGGATATGGCCGTGCAGGCGCTGGATATGGCGCAGGGCCGCGGCGGCGATCAGGCCGCTGAGATGACCCCGGACGGCTTCACCTTTTACGGCGGCGTGAGCCATGGCGTAGAAAAGCGCAGCAAGGTGCGCAGCCGCATCGTGGCCGACCAGCTGGTCAGGCTCGTCAAGGAGGCGGACCATGTGGTCATCATGGGCCACCGGATGAGCGATCTGGATGCCATCGGCGCTGCCGAGGGCGTGCTGCGCATCTGCAAGATCTGCGATGTCCCGGCGGTGATCGCCGTCAGACGGGATGCCACACTGGCGGGCAGCCTGATCGATGCCCTGTGCCGGGCCGGGCAGGCAGATGATTTTATCGACCCCAAGGGGGCTTTGCCCATTATCTCCAAGAAAACGCTCTGCGTGGTGGTGGATACATACCAGCTGGGCCTTGTGGAAAGTAAGGAGATCCTGGAAAGGTGCGGCAAGGTGGCTGTCATCGACCACCACCGCAAGGGCGTGGGCTTCATCGAGCATGCAGACCTTGTCTGCCACGAGCCCTACTCCTCCTCGGCCAGTGAGCTGGTCACGGAGCTTTTGCAGTATGTGGGCGACCGGGACGACAAGCCCAGCCGGGTAGAGGCAGAGGGCCTGCTCTCGGGCATTATGCTGGATACCCGGGACTTCACCCTGCACACCGGTGTGCGCACGTTTGAAGCTGCCGCCGCTCTGCGCCGTTACGGTGCGGAGACGGAGCGGGTGCGCCAGCTCTTTGATGTGACCATGGTGGAGTACAACGCCAAGGCAGACCTTGTGGAGGCTGCCCAGATGTACCGCAGCTGCGCCATCTCGGTGAGCGGCGAGGTGCCCCCCGAGGCCCGTGTTGCCATTGCGCAGGCTGCCAACGACCTGCTGACCATCCAGAATGTGGAGGCCAGCTTTGTGGCCGTGCAGGTGGGGAGCGGCGTGAATATTTCCGCCCGCAGTCTGGGAGCGGTCAATGTTCAGGTCATCATGGAAAGTCTGGGCGGCGGCGGCCACCAGACCATGGCGGCGGCCCAGCTCAAGCATATCACCCCCGAGGCAGCCCGGGCACGCATCCAGACCGCCATTGACCAGTACCGTGAGAGCCAGAAGAAGCCGCTCTCCAAAAATGAACCTGAATCCAGAAAAAAGGAGAAGCAGGGATGAACCATTACGATTATCTCATCGTAGGCGCAGGCCTTTACGGTGCGGTGTTTGCCCAGCAAGCAAAAAAGGCGGGCAAAACATGCCTTGTGATTGATAAGCGCGGCCACATTGCCGGAAATATCTACACCGAGGAAGTGGAGGGCATACAGGTCCACCGCTATGGGGCCCACATCTTCCACACCAGCAGCAAGGCAGTGTGGCAGTATGTGAACCAGTTCGCGGAGTTCAACCGCTACACCAACAGCCCCGTTGCCAATTATCACGGCGAGATCTACAATCTGCCCTTCAATATGAACACCTTCAATAAGATGTGGGGTGTGGTGACCCCCGCCGAGGCCAAGGCAAAGATCGAGGAGCAGAAGCGGGAAGCGGGCATCACCGACCCGAAAAATCTTGAGGAGCAGGCCATCAGTCTGGTGGGCACGGACATTTACGAAAAGCTCATCAAAGGCTACACCGGCAAGCAGTGGGGCCGCCCCTGCACCGAACTGCCGGCTTTCATCATCAAACGCCTGCCGGTCCGCTTTACCTACGATAACAACTATTTCAACGCGCTGTATCAGGGCATCCCCGATGGCGGCTATACCGCCATGGTGGAAAAGATGCTGGAGGGCATCGAGGTGCGGCTGAATGTGGATTATCTGGCCGACCGGGAGAACCTGAACGCACTGGCCGACAAGGTCGTTTATACCGGCCCGGTGGACGCCTACTTCGGCTACCGTTTGGGCGCGCTGCAGTACCGCAGCGTCCGCTTTGAGACTGAGGTGCTGGATACCGACAACTATCAGGGCAACGCGGTGGTGAACTATACCGATGCGGAAACGCCCTATACCCGGATCATTGAGCACAAGCATTTTGCGTTCGGCACCCAGCCCAAAACGGTGATCAGCCGGGAGTACAGCACCGAGTGGCATCAGGGTGACGAGCCCTATTACCCCGTCAACGATGAAAAGAATGGCGCGCTTTACGCAAAATACAAAGCGCTGGCCGATGCCGAGACAAAGGTCATTTTTGGCGGCCGGTTGGGCGAGTACAAGTATTATGATATGGATAAGGTGATCGAAGCAGCATTGGATGCGGCAGCACGGGAGCTGGGGTAACCCCACTGTCATCGAAGGCGTTGACGCAACGGTCTGAATGCTGTATACTAACCATAGAAATCCACCGGTTTCCCGGTGAGAAGTGAGGGATAACACCATGAAAGTGATTCTGAAGCAGGACGTAAAGGGCATTGGCAAGAAGGATGAGATCCATGAGGTCTCCGACGGCTACGCCCGCAACTTTCTGTTCCCGCGCAAGCTGGCCGCTGTGGCCGATGCTTCTGCGGTGAATATCGCACGCGGCAAGGAGGCCGCTGCGGATTTCCACGAGGCTGAAACTGTGGCCGCCGCACAGGCTGTGGCTGCAAAGATCGAGGGCAAGACCGTGACCATCAAGGCCAAGGGCGGCGCATCCGGCCGCCTGCACGGCAAGGTCACCGGCAAGGAAGTTGCCGAGGCTCTGGCCCAGCTGGCCGGTTCTCCCATTGATAAAAAGAAGATCGAGCTGGAGACCAAGGACATCAAGGATGCCGGTGTGTTCAACGCAAAGGTGCGCCTGCATGTCGGTGTCGTGGCTTCCTTCAAGATCATGGTGGAAGTAGAACAGGCCTGATTGAAATGCCATCTGCGCCCCCTGCCTTCAGGGGGCGTTTTTGGCGTTTTGGGAAGCTGGCCCAGTATGGAGGGGGATGAATCATGCCCAACGAACAACGACATTATTCCAATGAACTGAATCTGGAGAGTGTGGGCATCAATCTGCCCTACAATATGCAGGCCGAGCAGAGCGTACTGGGCGCGGTGCTGCTCAAGCCCGAGACATTGACCGATCTGGTGGAGATCATCCGGCCGGAAATGTTCTACACCCGGCAGAATGCCCAGATCTATTCTGAGATGCTGCGCCTGTTTACGGCAGACCAGACCATCGACTTTGTCACCCTGCTGGATGCCGTCATCTCCGATGGCGTGTTCCCCAGTGCGGACGAGGCAAAGGTCTACCTGACCGGTCTGGCTGAGACAGTGCCCAGCATCTCCAATGTGAAGGCTTACGCCCAGATTGTGCAGGAAAAGTATCTGGTGCGCCAGCTGATGGGCGTTGCCAAGGACATTCTGCAGGACGCGGGCGATGAGCCGGACGCTGACCTGCTGCTGGAAAACGCCGAGCAGCGCATCTACGAGATCCGCTCCGGGCGGGATTCCAGCGCGTTGACCCCGCTTTCCTCCAGCATGGTGGAGACGTTGACCAACCTGCAGAAGATCAGCGGCCCGGATGCCGACAAGTACAAGGGCATCCCCACCGGCTTCCGTCTGCTGGATACTGTTCTGACCGGCCTGGGCCGCGGCGACCTCATCATTCTGGCCGCCCGCCCCGGTATGGGCAAGACCAGCTTTGCGCTGAACATTGCCACCCGAGTTGCCATGCAGCAAAAGGTGCCGGTGGCCATTTTCAGCCTGGAAATGACCAAAGAGCAGCTGACCAACCGCATCCTTTCGGCGGAAGCTGGCATCGACAGCCAGGCTTTCCGCACCGGTGCCCTCCGCAGTGAGGACTGGGAGTATCTGGCACTGGCAACGGAAAAGCTCCACGATGCCCCCATCTATATGGACGACACCTCAGGCATCACCATCACCGAGATGAAGGCGAAGATCCGCCGGGTCAATCAGGACCCCACCCGCCCCAATGTGGGCCTAATCGTTATCGACTACCTGCAGCTGATGACCACCGGCCAGCGCAGCGAGAACCGTGTGCAGGAGATCAGCTCCATCACCCGAAACCTGAAGATCATGGCTAAGGAAATGAATGTGCCCATCATCGCGCTTTCTCAGCTGTCCCGTGCGGTGGAGAAGCAGGGCAACAACTCTTCTCACCGGCCCCAGCTGTCGGACCTGCGTGACTCCGGCTCCATCGAGCAGGATGCCGACTGCGTCCTTTTCCTTTACCGTGATTCCTACTACGCCAGCCAGAACCCCGATGGTGCCGAGGTGGATGCCGATACTGCGGAGTGCATCGTGGCAAAGAACCGCCACGGCGAGACCAGCACGGTGCCGCTGGGCTGGGATGGCGCACACACCCGCTTTATGGATGTGGACTTCAAACGCTGATGAACGACGAAATATCAAAATTGATCGCAAAAGTAGAACGCTTTGCCCGGCAGGAGCAGCTGTTTGCGCCTGCGGAGCCGGGCCGGGCTCTGCACCTGTGCGCCGCCGTTTCGGGCGGAGCCGACAGCATGGCGCTGCTGCGGGTGCTGCTGGAGCTGCGGGAAACCTTTGGGTATCCCCTTACGGCCTGCCACGTCAACCACGGCCTGCGGGGTGAGACTGCAGACCGGGACGAAGCTTTTGTCCGGGCCGAGTGTGCCCGGCTGGGGGTGCCGCTGACAGTCTTCCGCCCGGCAGATGTGGGAATGACTGTGCCGCCCCATGCCGGGGAGGACTGGGCCCGCAGACTCCGCTATGCCTGCTTCGCCCAACTGCTGGCAGGCGGGATAGACTGCATTGCAACGGCCCATACTGCTACTGACCAGGCCGAGACCCTGCTGTTCCGGCTGGCCCGGGGCACCGGGCTGCACGGGGCAGGGGGCATCCGGCCCAGGCGGCCCGGCTACTGCCGCCCGCTGTTGGGCCTGACCCGGGCCGAGACCGAAGCGCTCTGCGCCGCCTTCGGGCAGGGCTGGGTGACGGACGAGACGAACGAGTCCGATGCCTACGCCCGCAACCGCCTGCGCCATGGGGCCGTTCCGGCCCTGCGCAGCGTCAACGCCGCGGCAGAGGAAAATCTGGCCCGCTTCTGTGAAAAGGCGGCCCGCGCGGATGCCTACTTTGCCAGGCAGGCAGAACAGCTGCTTTCCATCGCGCGTCTGGATGCAGCCCAGACTGCCCGTAAGGCCCCGAAAGCCAAGGCGGCATGGCGGCTGGAGCCGCTGCAGGGCGCTGATCCGCTCATTCTGGAAGCGGCGCTCCACAGCCTTGTTGCCCCGGTGCGGGATGCCGAGGAAAAGTACATCCGCCTGCTGGCAGAGCTGGTGGAGCAGGGGAGCGGGGCGGTGCAATTGACCGATACGGTCCGCTTCTGCGCAGGCAGCAGGATGCTCTGGCAGGAAAAGAGCCGGCCGGAAGCGGCTGCGGTCCCTGCGTTTTCGCTGTCGTTTGCCCCTGCCGATGGGGCGGAATTTGCTCTGCCTGGGGGCCAAACCCTGAAAACACGGCTTTTTGTAAGCGGTTTTCGAGAAAAAACACAGGGTGTTCATAAAAAAGACTTAAAAAATCGGGCGGATTATGCTAGAATAACCTTGTTATATTCTGCCCTTACGCTGCGCACCCGTCAACCGGGAGACCGGTTCCGGCCTGCGGGGCGGGGGCTGAGCAAGCCCCTGCGCAAATGGATGAATGAGGCAGGCATTCCTGCCGAAATACGAGAGGGCCTGCCGCTGCTGGCGGCGGGCAGTGAGATCCTGTGGGTCTGTGGGGAGGGCTTTGCCGAGGGGCTGGCCCCGGACGAGGAGACTGTACAGATCTTGCAGTTGGAATTGGAAAATGGAGGAACAACCCATGAGCATGAATGACGATATCAAGAACATCCTGGTCAGTGAGGAAGCACTGAAAGCCAAGGTTGCCGAACTGGGTGCACAGATCAGCAGGGATTACGAGGGCAGAAACCTTGTCCTTGTCTCCATCCTCAAGGGTTCGGTGGTTTTCATGGCCGACCTGATGCGGGCCGTGACCATCCCCTGCAGCATTGATTTTATGGTCGTGTCCAGCTACGGCGGCAGCAATACCACCACCAGCGGCCTGGTCAAGATCATCAAGGATCTGGACGGCGACCTTTCCGGCAAGGACGTGCTGATCGTGGAGGACATTCTGGATACCGGTGTCACCCTTTCCAAGCTGGTGCCCATGCTCAAGATGCGCAACCCGAATTCCGTGAAGATCTGCACCATTCTCGACAAGCCCAGCCGCCGCAAGGCCGACATCCAGCCCGATTACGAGGGTTTCCAGGTGCCGGACGAGTTTGTGGTGGGCTATGGTCTGGACTACGATGAGAAATACCGCAACCTGCCCTATGTGGGTGTGCTGAAACCGGAAATCTACGCATAACAAAAACGAATTAGAACTGGAGTTGATCCCTTTTGCAACCGAAACGACCTCGCTTTAATCCCCTGATCCTGGCGCTGGCACTGGCCGGTGTCCTGATGATCTGGTCGGTGCTGGGCACCAGCGACAGCAGTACCGGCGGCTCCACCATGAGCTACTCGACTGTGGTGCACTACTTTGAGAACAATCAGGTCACAGCCTTTACGCTGGACCGCAACACCAGCATCATCACCCTGACGCTGAAGGAGGGCAAGCAGGAGCTGCCCGAAACCACAGGTGCCACAGCTGCCACACAGGCCTCCGGCGGTCTGCTGAGCAATATGTTCTCCCCCTCCGCCTCTTCCGTGGGGGCGACCAGAAACGATGACGGCACGGTGACGGTGCGCTACAAGCTGCCCTACGCCTATGTGTTCATCGAGAACGTCCAGCAGTATATCGATTCCTACGACGCAGCCAACCCGACCGCGCCCATGGAGTACGATTACACCACCCTGAAGGAGTCCATCCCCTGGATGGAGATCCTGTTCTACCTGGGAATGCTGGGCTGCACCGGCTTCCTGCTCTTCTCCATGATGCGCGGCGGCGCTGGCGGCGGCGGTATTATGAATGTGGGCAAGGCCAAGGTGAAGGACGAGCATGAGAACAAAAAGACCGCGACCTTTGCCGACGTTGCCGGTGAGGACGAGGAAAAAGAAGAGCTGAAGGAGGTCGTGGAGTTCCTCAAGAGCCCCGACAAATTCAACACGCTGGGTGCCCGCATCCCCCACGGCGTTCTGCTGGTGGGCCCTCCGGGTACCGGTAAGACCCTGCTGGCCCGTGCCTGCGCCGGTGAGGCGGGGGTGCCCTTCTACTCCATTTCCGGCTCCGACTTCGTGGAAATGTACGTCGGTGTCGGCGCGTCCCGTGTGCGTGACCTGTTTGATAAGGCCAAAAAGACCATGCCCTGCATCATCTTCATCGATGAGATTGATGCCGTGGGCCGTCAGCGCGGCGCAGGTCTGGGCGGCGGCCACGACGAGCGGGAGCAGACCCTGAACCAGCTGCTGGTCGAGATGGACGGCTTTGAGGCCAACGATGGTGTCATCGTGATGGCAGCCACCAACCGTGCCGACATTCTGGATAAGGCACTGCTCCGTCCGGGCCGCTTTGACCGTCAGGTCTATGTTGGCCTGCCCGATGTCAAGGGCCGCGAGGAGATCCTCAAGGTCCACACCAAGAATAAGCCTCTGGCTCCCGATGTCTCCCTCAGGGTCATCGCACAGCGCACCGCAGGCTTTGCGGGTGCTGACCTGGAGAACCTGGTCAATGAGGCCGCTCTGCTGGCTGCCCGCCGCAGCCGCAAGGCCATCACCATGGAGGACATCGAGGAAGCTTCCATGAAGGTCATGGCAGGCCCTGAGAAGAAGAGCCGTGTTGTGACTGCCGAGGAAAAGAAGCTGACCGCCTACCATGAGGCGGGCCACGCCGTGGCAGGCTTCTATTGCAAGCACCACCCCCGCGTGCACGAGATCACCATCATTCCCCGGGGCCAGGCTGGCGGCTACACCATGTATCTGCCTGAAAAGGATCGCAGCTATGTGACCAAGGGTGAGATGTTCGAGGATATCGTTTCCAGCCTGGGCGGCCGTGTGGCCGAGCAGCTGATCCTGGAGGATATCTCCACCGGTGCCTCCAACGACCTGCAGCAGGCAACCAACATTGCCCGCCAGATGATCACCAAGTACGGCTTCTCCGAGCGCCTGGGCCCTGTGGTCTACGGCACCTCGCAGGAGGAGACCTTCCTGGGCCGTGATTTCACCCAGGGCAAGGGTTACAGCGAGAGCACCGCTGCCGAGATCGACGGCGAGATGCGGGATATCATCGATGAGGCTTACGAGACCTGCCGTCGCACCCTGACGGAGCACATCGACCAGCTCCATGCGCTGGCACAGGCTCTGATGGAACGCGAAAAGCTCAACGAGAAGGAGTTCAACACCGTGATGGCTGGCGGCAAGCTGCCCCCGCGTGACGGCGACGAGCCTGCACAGGAACCCGCCGCACCGGCGGCCCCTGTGGAGACCGCAGAGTCTGCCGAGGGCGCAGAGCCCGCTGAACAGGCGGAGCAGGCCGTGCTGGGCGAGGAAATGCCCGACCCGGCGCAGGATGCCCCGCAGGAAAACGAATGATCGAAGGGAGCGAGTGTCGTGGAGGAAAATTTTAACCCGGTCGCACGCACCCGGGCCAACTATTATACCCCGGGCAGCCCGGTGCAGTTCGTCTGTGTGGAACTGCTCAAGGGCGAACTCAGCGGCGAGAACGCAGTCTGCCTGACCTTCAAGAACATCTCCAAGGTTACCTTGACTGCACTGGAGATCCACTTCAAGTGTAAGGGTGTAGATGGCATCATCCTGTGTGAGGATGCCTTTGAATACCGCGAGATCGAGGTCAAGCCCGGTGAGAGCTTTGGCATGGACGATGCTGTGTTTGTGACCCAGAAGGCCATCACCAGCGTGGATGTGGTCCTGAAGAACGTATACAGCGGCAAAAAGGTCGTGCATCTGGATGCCATCAAGCGCGTCCGCCTGCCGGCCCCGCGCCGCCTGAGTCCGGAGCTGGAAAAGGCACTGGAAAGCCGGATGAACCGCACCGGCCTCAAGTATATGCCGCAGGTGTTCGAGAACGGCTGGTACTGTGCCTGCGGTTCCTTCCACCCGAAGGAAGAGGACACGGTCTACTGCACCGAGTGCGGCTGTGACCGCATCCTGCTGCAGAACGCCCTGAACACCCTGCTGCAGCCCGGCCAGAAGGCCGCCCCTGCAGAGCAGGCCCCGGCGACGGAGGCCACCCGCGTGGTGAGCGCCGCTCCGCAGGAAGAGCCGACCCGCATCGTGGCCAGCGCGCCGGTGCAGGCAGAGCCCACCCGGGTCATCCCGACGGCCCGCCCGGCAGAGCCTGTCGGCGCTCCAACCAGCTTTGCACCGCCGGTGGAACACACCCCTGTTCCGGAAGCAGAGCCTACCCGGGTGCTGGATGCCGCCACCCGCGCGGCGTTCCCCGGCAGCGGTGCAGCGGCTGTGGATGACGAGGGCACCCGTGTGATGCCTGCTGCTGCCCGCCGTGCCGCCCCGGCCCGCCAGCCGGAACCCGAGGTGGAGCAGTACGATGAGGAGGACGATGCGGAAGAGAGCCGTGACGGCATTGCCGAGACCCTCGTCCGCTGGGTCCCGCCCATCACCGCCATCGTCTGCGCAGGCATTGCGTTGTGGGGCTTCGTCTATTATCAGTTTATGATGTAAATGAATGACGGAGGAGGCTGCGCTTCCTCCGTTTTTTGGTTGTACGAAGGAGAAACGTTATGCCTGACGAAGCACTGCAAACCGCTTTTGAGATCAAAACTACCTGCGATGAGATCAGCCGCAAGCTGCTGCGCTGGCACTGGGAGAACAAGCCCGGGGAGCACAGCCTGGGAGCCCTGCTGGATCACATCCGCACCCGCCAGCAGGAGAGCCCCGAATATTATGACCGTCTGCCCGATATGGCGGGCCGAAACAGCTGGCAGCAGCTGGATACCACCCTGTGTATGCGGGTACTGCTGGACTCGGAAAAGGATGCTGCCCGCCCGCTGGATCTGCTGGGCAATACGGAGCACCCCGCTGCTGCCCGCCGGGCCTGCAACGCGGTGCGCACCGCCCGCAATGAAGCGGCCCATGCCTCCGACCGCACGGCGGCTGCGCAGGCGGCGATCCTCTTCAACGAGGCCGTGGAAGCACTGGAAGAGGGCTATACAGGCGCGCCCCTGCGCACCAGTGAGCTGGGCCAGTATTACCGGCTGGCTGAGGATTATCTGAGCCGCTGCGGGGCCAAAAAGCCCATTGCGTCGGCAGCCCCGGAAGAGAAAGCCCCTCGCGCGGCAAAATCCGGCCAGAGCACTGCGGGCAGGAAAAAAGAGGGGGCTTCCGGCAGTGCTTCCCGCCGCAGCAGCACAAAGCAGAACACGAGCGGCCGCAGCTCCGGCGGCAGATCCCAGAACCGGAAGCAGGGCGGCAGCCGGAACAGCCGTGCCCGGGCCAGACAGAAGCAGAAACAGGCAAACCGCACCGTTCTGCTGGTACTGCTGGCGATCCTGGCCGTGGGTCTGCTGATCCGCGGCTTTACCATGAACTGGCAGTGAAAGAGTGAGGAAAACATGAAGCAAAAACTGATTTTTCTGGATATTGACGGTACTTTGCTGCCGCCCGGTGAGATGACCGTTCCGGCCAGTGCCGTGGAGGCCATCCGGCAGGCCCGGGCCAACGGCCACAAGGTGTTTCTGTGCACCGGCCGTAACCTGCGCATGACGAAACCGCTGCTTGCCTACGGTTTCGATGGCTTTGTCTGCTCTGCAGGCGGCTATGTAGGCTGTGATGGGAAAATTCTCGTGGATCTTCCCATGGAGCCTGCGCAGGTCGAGGGCCTGCGGGAGGTGCTGGGGCGTGCCGGTGCCGAGTGTACCCTGGAAGCCCGGGACGATACTTACGGCGGCATCAGGATGATCGAGCGGTTCGCCCATTTGTTCCCCCGCAAGCCGGGGCAGCTGAACAGCGAGGCCGAGCGCTGGCGTAAAACGATGGAGTATGGCATGACCATCCGGCCCATTGAGGAATACCACGGAGAGCCGGTTTACAAGGTGGTGTTCATCGCCCCCAACGAGGCCTGCCTTGCCGAGGCGAAGCAGCTGTACGAGGAACAGTTCATCTTCTGCGAGTCCCGGCTGGGGGATACCCCGTCAGCCATCGTCAACGGGGAACTCATCAACCGCAAGTTCAACAAGGGCACCGGCATCAAGGCCATCTGTGATGAGCTGGGGTGTTCGCTGGCCGATACCATCGGCTTTGGCGACAGCGACAATGACCTGCAGATGACCGATGTGGTAGGCATCAGCGTCTGCATGGCCAATGGTTCCGACAACCTGAAAAAGCTCTGCGACCGCATCTGCCCGGCTGTGACGGAGGACGGCGTGGCAAGGGAGCTCAAAACCCTGGGCCTGATCTGAGAGCAGCCTTCTATAAAAGAAGAGATGATAACAAAAAATTCCCGCTCCATCGAGCGGGAATTTTTGTTAGAGAGGGTTATTTCTGATGGACTGCCTTGTGATATACCGCGTAGGCGATCACGGCAGAGAGGGCCTCTGTGATCCAGAAGGCGTGCCAGACACCGGTGGGGCCCATGCGGCCGCACAGCACCCACGCAATGGGCATGATGAAGATGATATAGCGGCAGAGAGAGATGACCAGCGAGGGCACGCCCTTGCCCAGACCCTCCAGTGCGCCGGAGGAGGTGGTAGACACTGCCGAGACGATGAATCCCAGGCAGATGATCCGCAGGGCGGTCTGGCCGATGGCGATGGTCTCGGGGTTAGAGGTGAACAGACCCATCAGCGGGCCTGCAATGGTCAGGCAGAGCAGGGTGCCAATGGCCATGATCCCGGCGCTCAGGCCCAGTGTCAGGTTGTAGAGCCTGGACACACGGCCATGCTCCCGGGCACCGTAGTTGTAGCCCACCAGCGGGCGCATCCCCTGCACGATGCCGTTGGCCGGCAGGTAAAGGAAGGTCTGGAGTTTGTAGTAGATGCCCAGCACCGTCACATAGCTCTGGGAGTAGACCGCCAGCAGGCCGTTCAGGAAGGTGACCAGCAGGCTGGGCAGGGCCAGATTCAGGATGGCCGGTACGCCGATGGCATAGAGCTTGCCGTCAAGGGCGGCATCGAACCGCAGGCAGCGGCGGGAGAAGCGGACGGCGACTTCGGTGGTGCAGTAGACATAGAGGTAGACCACAAGGGAAACGGCCTGCCCGATGCCGGTGGCAAGGGCCGCACCGGCAATGCCCAGGGCGGGCACCGGCCCAAGGCCGAAGATGAGGACAGGGTCGAGGGCGATGTTGGTCACGCAGCCGGTGATCAGCGCCACCATGGCAACGTTCATCCGGCCCACGGACTGGAAGATCTTCTCAAAGGCGAGGTCTGCCATGTTGACCAGCGAGAACAGGAACACGATGGTGGAGTAGGTCACGCCCATGTCCACCAGAGTGGGATCGGTAGTGAAGCGGCGCAGGAAGCCGGGCATGATGGCAATGCAGAGGACCATGCCCAGCACGCCGTGCAGCAGGGAAAACATCATGCCATGGGTGGCGGCCCGGTTGGCGTTCTCGTGGTCGCCTGCGCCGAGGTAGAGTGCGATCTGGGCATTGATGCCGATGCCAAAGCCGATGGCCACTGCATTGACAAAGTTCTGGATGGGAAACACCAGCGAAAGCGCCGTCATGGCCTGCTCGCTGATCTGGGCCACAAAGAGGCTGTCCACGATGTTGTACAGGCTGTTCACCAGCATCGAGATGACGTTGGGCAGGGCCATGGAGAGCAGCAGCGGGAACACCGGTCTGGTTTTCATAAAAGTATCGTTCATTTTCATTGCTCCTGAGGGTCAGATTTGGATTTGAAGGCAAAGCAAAAGCCACACAATGGCTTTTGTGCCATTGTGTGGCGAAAAGTTGCAGAATGCTGTAAAAATCCACACGATATTTTATTGCTTCAAAGATACCACATCACAGGGATACTTGTCAAGGACTTTTTAAAATAAAAGTACGACTTTTTACAGCGGGCCCTTGCCCTTGACATGGGGCGCGGCGGCGGTAAAATAAGAACAGAACGCACAAAAGGAGGATCTGCCATGAAATGGATGATCGCGTCGGACCTGCACGGGTCGGCTTACTACTGCCGCAAAATGCTGGAGGCCTTTGAGCGGGAGGGAGCCGACCGGCTGTTCCTGTTGGGCGACCTGCTCTACCACGGCCCCCGCAACGACCTGCCCCGAGAGTACGCCCCCAAGGAGGTCATCCCCCTGCTGAACGGGAAAAAGGAGAAGCTGCTCTGCGTGCGGGGCAACTGTGATGCCGAGGTGGATCAGATGGTGCTGGAATTCCCCGTGCTGGCCGATTATGCGGTGCTTCCGGTGGGGCAGCGGCTCATTTATGCGACCCACGGGCATATCTATCATGTGAAAAATCTGCCGCCGCTGGCCCCGGGAGATGTGCTGCTGCACGGGCATACCCATGTTCCGGCCTGGACAGAGTTCGGGCAGGGAAATCTTTACCTGAATCCGGGTTCTGTAAGCATCCCCAAGGAGAACAGCCCCCACAGCTACATGACCCTGGAAGGAAACACGATGCAATGGAAAGAGCTGGAAAGCAGCGCTGTTTTCCATGAACTGACCCTTTGATAAAGTCCCCCGGCCGGTTTTGCGGGCAGCTTGAAATTTGCCCACCGGTATGGTATGATAAAACTGAAAACAGATCGGCAAAGTTCCGCAGAGCAGTGCTGTGCGGGGCAGGAGCCTTTTTGTTTCCACAATGAGTTAGCTAAAACTAACAAAATGACGAAAACAGCGGGCTGGACTTGTGCAGTTTGACAGGGGTGCCCGCAGATACAGCATGGAGGGGACAACAATGGTAGAAACGATTCTGAGGGTCGATGGTATGATGTGCGGTATGTGCGAGAGCCACATCAATGATGTGGTGCGCAAGACCGCCCGGGTGAACAAGGTGACTTCTTCCCACACCAGGGGCGAGACGGTCATCATCTCGGAGCAGCCGGTGGATGTGGAGGCGCTGAAGGCTGCCATTGCCGAAACGGGCTACACTGTGACCGGCGTGCAGACCCGGCCCTATGAAAAAAAGGGCTTCTTCTCGTTCCTGAAAAAGTAACAGCCCGGTGTTTCTGGCCGGGCTGATCATGCAAAACAGGAGGGATCTCGTTATGAGGATCTTGGTGTACGGCGCAGGCGTTCAGGGCTGTCAGCTGGCCCACAGTCTGGCACAGAACAAGAAAAATGTGGTCACCCTGCTGGCCAGGGGCGAGTGGAAGGCAGTCATTGACCAGAAGGGCCTGACCATCCGCCACATGCTCCAGCGGAAAACAACGGTGGATCGGATGCAGACAATAGACGTGCTGGCCCCCGAGGATGTGTATGACCTTGTGTTTGTCGCGGTGCAGGCCGGGCAGCTGGCCGATGTGCTGCCCATCCTCAAGGCAAACCGGAGCCAGTACTTCATCTTTGTGGGCAATGATCCCTATGCGCAGGAGATGCTGCAGGCCATGCAGCGCCCGGTGGATAAGATCGCCTTTGGCTTCCAGAACAATGCGGGCCGCCGGGAGCATGACCGGCTGGTCAGTGTGCACATGGGGATGGGAATGACTGTCGGCGGCGCAACCGCACCCCTGTCCGGCGCGTTCCGCCTGCGGCTGCAGGCTGCCTTTGAGGGGACTCATTACAAGCTGACCTATTACAGCGATATGGACGAGTGGCTCAAGAGCCACATCGCCTTTATCCTGCCCTGCGCCTATGCCTGCTATGCGGTGGATGGGGAACTTTCCCGTACCACAGTGGAACAGCGCAGGATGATCGTGGATGCAGCCTGGGAGTGCTGTGAGATGCTGAAAGCGGCAGGTGTACCCGTGAACGATGCGGAGAACACCGACCGCTACCGCGAGGGCACCAAACAGCGGAAAAAGACCGAGCGGATGGTCTACTGGATGGCGCAGACGGTCGTTGGGAAGTGGTGCATTTCGGATCACGCCATGCGTGCGGTGAGCGAGATGCAGTATCTGGATGAAGCGTTTGCCGCCCTGCGCGCCACCACATTGGTGGAGATGACCGCCTGGGATGAACTGCGCAGATCCCTGCCCAGAAAGAAGTAAGAGCCGGAAAATGTCCGGAGCATGAGAAAAAGCCTGTCGGTTTTTGCGCTGACAGGCTTTTTTCTATTGGTTCCGTGCCCAGAAGGCGGCAAGCTGCTGCTCCAGCTCTGTGGTGCTGCGCAGGTATTGGAGCTGGTGCCAGTGGCGGGGGAACAGGCGGGTGTATTCGGCGCGGGCAAAGCGGTCATCCAGCAGAAGCACCACGCCCCTGTCCTCTTGTGTGCGGATGACCCGGCCCGCCGCCTGCAGCACCTTGTTCATGCCCGGAAAACGGTAGGCGTAGTCGAAACCGGTGCCGCCTGCTTCGTCATAGTAACGGCGCAGGATCTCCTGCCGGGGGTTCACCTGAGGCAGACCTACCCCCACGATGGCGCACCCGATGAGCCGGTCGCCCACCAGATCCACGCCCTCGCCAAAGATGCCGCCCATGACCCCGAAGCCCAGCAGCGTTTTTGCGGGGCTTGGGCCGAACTGTTCCAGAAAGGCCGCCCGGGCCGCATCGTCCAGACCACTCTCCTGGGCCAGCGTTCCGATGTCCGGGTAACGGGCGGTGAAGTCCTCATATACCTGCCGCAGATAGGCGTAGCTGGGAAAAAAGGCCAGATAGTTGCCCACCTTGGCCCGGGCCAGTGCGGCCAGCGCATCCGAGACGGCCTGCACGCTGGCCTTCCGGTCCCGGTAGCGGGTGGAGATGCCGGGCAGGCAGTAGAGCCCCAGATGTTCGGGCGGAAACGGGCTTTCCAGTGCCACAGCCCGGGCATCGGGACAGCCCAGCACGGAGCGGTAGTAGCCCGGCGGGGTGAGCGTTGCGCTGAACAGTGCCGCAGCCCGCCCGGCGGCAAGGCTGGCATCCACAAAGGGGGCAGGGTCAAGGCAGAGCAGCTCCCATTCCAGCTCGCTGCCCCGGGCTGTCAGCTGGGTGACAAAATGCGCGTCGTACCGCTCTGCCGCCCGGGTGATATCCTGCACCGCAAAGTAGAGCTCGAGCAACTGGGCGTGGGCATCGGCCTCCGGGTTGGCCTCCAGCCAGTCCTGCAGGGGAGGCTGCAGGCTGAACAGCAGTCGGAGCAGCTCCTTCGGCAGCTCTTGCAAAAAGACCGTGCCATCCTGCGCCAGCAAAGGCTCCGGCAGCGGGAAGGCGGCTTCTGCCGGTTCGGTGTCCAGAAGGCTGGTCTGCTGGGTGAGATCCTCTGCCGGCGATTCGGTGGGCGCTGAACCCCGGCGGGGGGCCAGCTTCGTTACCGCCCGGCGCGCTTCCAGAAAGCCTTTGTCTGCCTTTGTCAACGCGGTTTTCAGTGCGCTTTTTCCTTTGCCGATGGCCCGTCTGGCATCGGTCAGGCTGCTCTTGCAGAACCGCGCTGAGTACATGGCTCTGGCCCGGTCCGGCAGGTTATGAGCCTCGTCGATGAGAAAAATGTAGTCGCCCGCCGCATCGAAAAAGCGCCGCAGGTGCACGGTGGGGTCGAACAGATAATTGTAGTCCCCGATGACTACGTCACACCACTGGCTCAGGTCCAGCCCCAGCTCAAAGGGGCAGACCCTGTGCCGCTGGGCAGTTTCGGTCAGGGCGGCCCGGTCATAGGGGACGGTGCTGTCCAGCAGGTCGGCCAGCGCATCCTTCAGCCGCTCGTAGTAGCCGTTGGCGTAGGGGCAGGCTTCCGGCAGGCAGGCGGGACGGCCCTCAGCATCCTTGCACAGGCAGGCCTTCTCCTTGGCCGAAAGGGTCACGCTGCGCAGGGAAAGCGCCGGGTCTGCCGCCCGCAGACGGGCCAGTGCATCCTCAGCAGCGGCCTGTGTCGTGTTGCGGGCGGTCAGGTAGAAGATCTTTCCCCCCTTGCCCTCGCCCATGGCTTTCAGGGCAGGGAAGAGGGCACTCATCGTTTTGCCGATGCCGGTGGGTGCCTGGCAGAACAGCCGGGTACCGCCTTTCTGCTCTGCCTTGCCCGCAGCACAGGCGCGATAGACCTCCCCGGCAAGGGCACGCTGCCCGGGACGGTAGGCCGGAAACGGAAATTGCAGGGCCCCAAGGCTCCGGTTTCGGGCTTCCCCCCAGTCCAGCTGCCGCCGTGCCCAAGGAAGATACTGCCGCAGTAAGTCGTTGAGAAACGCATCCAGCTCAGCAGCAGAGAAATGCCGGGTATAGCGGATGATCTCATCGGTGTCGATCTGGTAATAGGTCAGCCGGACATCCAGTGTTTCCAGCTCCCGCTGCTCGGCGCAGATGGCCCCGTAGACCATGCCCTGCGCCCAGTGGCAGGGGTTCATGTCCTCCGTGATGGCATCGGTGGGCGCGGCGGTGGTCTTGATCTCGTCGATGACCACCGTGCCGTCCTCATCGGTAAAAATGCCGTCGGCACGGCCCTCGATGGTGAACCCGATTCCCTCCATCGTCCGCTCTGCCGTGAGGAACACCTCGGCGGCGTAGCCTTCACCCGCCGCCTTCTGGAGCCTGCGGTGGATGCGTGCGCCCTCGTTGGCCCGGTCAAAGCCGGTAAAGCGGCTGTCGATACTGCCGGTGCGGAGCAGGAACTCCACCAGCTCCCGGACAGAGAGACGGATGGTTGGCATGGGGTTCACTTCCTTTCTCTTGAAATTCTGCGCTTCGGTCAGGCTGTACAGAGCAGGGCCTACCCGAGACCCAGGATCTTTTGACAATTTGCTGCAACAGCATTCACCTGGTCAAAATCCACGGCGGCCCGGTAATAAGTCTCCAGCTCATCATGGCAGTTCTTGGCCTGAGCCATCAGGGCGACAGCCTGGTCGATGAGCTCGGAGGCGGCACGGTCGTTGAAGCGCAGGCGGGCGCGGAAGCCGGACAGGTTCTCCCGGTCCACAAAGCGGGTGCAGCGCACGGCCTGCACGCCGGGCAGCTGGATGGGATGCCAGAGGTTGTCGGTCAAAAAAGCCAGCCGCAGGGCCGGGATGAAGATGTGGTCGATCTGATCTTCAGGGTGCATGGCGCAGGGGCAGGTGATGATGTGGTAGCCCCGGGCCAGCGCTTCGGCCCGGATGAGTTCCAGCAGCAGGCGGGAGACCGCCCCATAATCATCCCGGAATACCACATACCGGTCGGCCAGCGCTTCTACCGTGCCCCGGTAGAATACCATCCCCTTGGGGGTGATGGCTGAGAGCAGCCGCAGCTCCTCGCTGGCGGTGCCCTCGGTGCGGGGAAGCAGCCGGGTGCAGAGCCGCTTGACGTAGCGGCGCACCTTTTCAAAGTTGGCGCTGCAGGCCTCGGCCCGGCGGCTGTCCAGCATCAGGCTACCCGCCGATGCGATATACCGGGCCGCCCGGCCCCGCAGAGCGGCATTCCGGGCAAACAGGGCCTTGACCTCGTCCCGATGGGGAGCCAGCTTTCCGGCATCGATGGTGTGGTACAGGCTTACCACCAGCTCATCAGCCCCGGGCGCGTCCGGCTCCACCACATGGGGCGCGGTGGCATCGATGATGGTGCGTTTCTGGTCGAGGAAGATGACCCCGTCCAGACTGTCCGGGTCGCTGGCACAGTGGATCTTTTCGATGCGCTGGCCCTGCTGCTCGGCGGCCTGGGCCAGATGCTTCATCAAGGTGGATTTGCCGCATCCCGGTCCGCTTTTGATGAGAAGCATCTGCATCCCGGGCTCCCGGCGCAGCGGTTCAAAATAACCCTTGAAGCCCGCCGGTGTGGTGGCCCCCAGAAAGAAATCGGGGGAACGGCTTTGGATTGTTTTCATATCAGAACACCTCACTTTTGCTTTAGGGTATGCAAAAATGAAGGGAGATGATACTTGGGCGGAAGGGTTAATAGGTATGCAGACAGACTTCGTTTATTTTATCCCGCAGAGCCACAAAATCCGCAAAGGCGGCGGGTTTGTTCTGCGCCTGCCGGAGCAGGGCGGCGGGGTGGAAGGTGCCCATGAACCACACGCCGTTCTTTTGTACAAAGATGCCGTGCTCCTTGGTCACGGAGAAATCGGTGCGGATCATCCGCTGGGAGGCGATGCGGCCCAGGCAGACCACGATCTTTGGCTGCAGCAGCTTGAACTGTTCCCGGAGCCAGGGCATACAGGCCTCGCTCTCGGTGGGCAGCGGGTCACGGTTGTGGGGCGGGCGGCACTTGACGATGTTGGCAATGTAGCAGTTTTTGCTCCGGTCCAGATCGATGGCAAACAGATATTTGTCCAGCAGCTGGCCGCTGCGGCCCACAAAGGGCAGGCCCTGCTCGTCCTCGCTCTGGCCCGGGCCTTCGCCCACAAACAGCACCTCAGCAGTCTGGACACCCTGCCCGAACACCACATGGGTGCGGTCAGTGCACAGCTCACATCTGCGGCAGGCAAGGCACTCGGCCTTTAATGTATCCCAATCCATAGCAGTTTGATCTCCTTGCAGCTGAATGATAATTTATTCACAAATAAAAAATGGTTTTCTCCTAAAATAATAGCACAAAAAGCCAATTTTGTCTTGAACTTTTTGCCGGGTGTGCTAGAATAAAAGAGAAAGGCATCCTTGTGTCCAACAGGCACCCGGATGTGAATATTGGATAGTTAATTCGGAGGTAATCAACAATGGCTGATATGTTCGCACCGCTGGTAGCACAGCTGAAGGCAAACCCCAAGACGATCGTTTTTACCGAGGGCAATGACCCCCGCATCCTGGAGGCAGCCAGCAAGCTGCTGGCCGAGGGCGTTCTGAAGGTTGTCATGGTGGGCAACGAGGCTGAGTGCAAGGCTGCTGCTGCCGCAGGCAATTTTGATATTTCCGCTGCTGAGATCATTGACCCTGAGAACTACGCAGGTTTCGACGAGATGGTGAATACCATGGTCGAGCTGCGCAAGGGCAAGCAGACCGCTGAAGAGTGTACCGCAATGCTGAAGAAGTCCAACTACTTCGGCACCATGCTGGTCAAGATGGGCAAGGCTGACTGCCTGCTGGGCGGCGCTACTTACTCCACCGCCGATACCATCCGCCCCGCTCTGCAGCTGGTCAAGACCAAGAAGGGTGCACACCTGGTGAGCTCCTGCTTCATTCTGGACCGTGACTTTGGCGAAGAGGGCCTGAAGCGCATTGCCATGGGCGACTGCGCTGTCAACATTGATTACACCGATACCGTTGATAAGGCTACCGGCGAGGTCAAGATCGCTGCATCCGCAAAGCTGGCTGAGGTTGCCGTTGAGACTGCCAAGACCGCAAAGCTGTTCGGCATCGATCCGAAGGTCGCAGTTCTGAGCTTCTCCACCAAGGGTTCCGGCAAGGGCGGCACCGTTGCTCTGAGCCATGACGCTACCATCAAGGCTCAGGAGATGGACCCCGAGCTGGCTGTGGACGGCGAGCTGCAGTTTGACGCTGCCGTTGCTCCCGAAGTTGCACAGGTCAAGTGCAAGGGCAGCAAGGTCGCTGGCCAGGCCAACACCTTCATCTTCCCCTGCATCGAGGCCGGCAACATCGGCTATAAGATCGCTCAGCGTCTGGGCGGCTACGCTGCCTACGGCCCCATCCTGCAGGGCCTGAACGCACCCATCAACGACCTGTCCCGTGGCTGCAACGCTGACGAGGTCTACAAGATGAGCCTGATCACTGCCTGCCAGTCCTAACTTTTATTCAGCACTCTGCCCCTTCTGGTGTAATGCCGGAAGGGGCTTTTGTTTTGCATGTTGTTTGATGGTTTTGCCAAAGGCTCCCCCTTTGGGGGAGCTGGCGCAAAGCGCCTGAGAGGGCGAGCCCGCTGCCGGGGCTTGCAATCTCCCCAAAAACATGCTATAATAATCAAGCACAAAATGTGCCATGCCGGACAGCGCCTGCTGCGTGGTTCGGCATACGGATGCGGGCCCTGTACGATGGGGCCGCTGTGAACCAGGTCAGGTGGGGAACCAAGCAGCCTTAAGCGGTGTGTCCCGTGCGTTTCAGTCAGCCTGCATCCGTATGCCGAGTTACGCAAGGCGGGGGTCAACCCCCGTCAGCGCTGCCCGGCTTTTTTGTTGAAAGGGGAGAAGCAGATGTATCGAGCCCTGTACCGCAAGTGGCGGCCCCAGCGGTTTGAGGATGTGGTGGCCCAGCGCGGCATCGTGACCGCACTGCGCAACCAGATCGCCACAGGCCGTGTGGGCCACGCTTATCTGTTTACCGGCGTGCGCGGCACCGGCAAGACCACCTGTGCCAAGATCTTTGCCAAGGCAGTCAACTGCCTGCATCCCCAGAACGGTGACCCCTGCGGTGAGTGCGAGATTTGCAGAGGCATCGACAATGGCAGCATTCTGGACGTGGTGGAGATGGACGCGGCCTCCAACAACGGCGTGGACGATATCCGTGATCTGCGTGATGAAACGGCCTACACCCCCAGCGCCTGTCATTATAAGGTATATATCATCGACGAGGTGCACATGCTCTCCACGGCAGCGTTCAATGCCCTGCTGAAAACGCTGGAGGAGCCGCCCGCCCACGTCATCTTTATTCTGGCGACCACGGAAATCCAGAAGGTTCCCGCCACCATCCTTTCCCGGTGCCAGCGGTATGATTTTACCCGCATCGGCCCCGAGGATATCGCCCAGCGTGTGGAGTACATTGCCGGGCAGGAGGGACTGGAGCTGTCCGGCGAGGGGGCGGAGCTTATCTCCCGCCTTGCCGATGGTGCCATGCGAGACGCGCTGTCCATTCTGGATACCTGTGCCGGTGTCACGGCAAAGATCGATGCGGACGTTGTCCGCCGGATGGCAGGTGTGACCGACCGGAGCTATCTGTTCCATATTTCGGATGCGCTGGAAGCGCAAGATGCCGCCGCGGCACTGGCACAGCTGGCTCAGCTGCGCCAGCAGTCGGTGGATGTGAAGCGGCTGACCGAGGAGCTCATTGCCCATTACCGTGCGCTGATGCTGGCGGCCCTGCCCGGCGGGCAGGCACTGCTCTCGGGTGTATCCCCGGAAGAGGAAAAGCTCTATCTGGAAAAAGGCCCCCGGATGGGGCAGCGGGAGGCGATCCGGGCCATCCGGGCTCTGGGCAACGCTCTGGAGCACATGACCCGTGGCAGTGACCAGCGGATAGAGCTGGAACTGGCCCTGTTCAGCCTTTCGGAGCCGCCCCAGCAGGTGGCGGTACAGGCTGTGCCCGTCGCCCGGCCTGCGGTCCCTGCACAGGAGGCCCCCAGACCGTTTGCGTCGGCACCGGTCAAGCCTTTTGTATGTGCACCGGCGGCATCGGCTCCCGTGCAGGAACCCTCTGTGGAACCGGCACCGATGCAGCAGTCTGAGCCGGAACCGGCACCTCAGCCCGTGGAACCGCCCAAGGCAGAAGCGGCAGCTTCTGCGGAAGAAGAGCTGCCGCCCCTGCCGGAGGAACCGCCGGTGACTTCGGAGGCTCCGCCCCCCTGGGACGAGCCGGCCCTGGCTGCGCCGCCGCAGAGAGAAGCGCCTCCGGCTCCCGCGCAGGAAGTGCCTGCGGCCCAGCCTCAGCCGGAGCCCAAGCCGGAATATACGGCTGATCCGGCGCTGAACAAGCCCCGCAAGGTGGCGGCAGAGGGAATCAATCCCTTCCCGCAGTGGGCAGAGGTCATCAAGCTCCTGCAGGAGCAGGATCCCATGCTCTACACCTACCTGAAAAAGTCCAAGGGTTACTTTGATGGTACCCGGGTGCTTATCGATGGCGGAAAGACCTTCCGGGATTTTATCCGCGCCAACAAGGAAAGCCAGAAGCTCATCAAAAAGCTGATCGCGCAGGTGTCCGGTGTGGCGGTGCCCATCGGCCCCTATGAATCCAAGACGGTCAATCGCGCTTCGGCCAACGCCGAGGAATCCCTCCGCAAGCTGGAACAGCTGGGGCTGGAGGTGTCGATTGAGGATAGTGAACGCAAAAAACGATAAAGAAAAGGAGAACCAACCATGAAAGCAAGAATGCCCGCAGGCTTCGGCCGCCCCGATATGAACTCCCTGATGCGTCAGGCCCAGAAGATGCAGGAAGATATGAAGGCCAAGCAGGCAGAGCTGGAAGCTGCTGAGTACACCGGCAGTGCATCCGGTGAGATGGTCACTGTGAAGATGAACGGCAAGCACGAGGTGCTGAGCATCACCATTAAGCCTGAGGCCGTGGACCCCGATGATATCGAGATGCTGGAAGACCTGGTGGCTGCTGCCGTCAATGCAACCGTCAAGCAAGTGGATGAGACTGCCGAGGCCGAAATGGGCAAACTGACCGGCGGCCTGAACATTCCCGGTCTTTGATCAAAGTGGAGGAGCACCATGGGTTATAATGCAGCCCCGCTGGAAAAGCTGATCGAAGAATTCAGCAAGTTCCCGGGCATTGGGCGGAAGGGTGCGACCCGGATGGCCTATCAGGTACTGAGCATGTCGGATCAGGATGCCGCCGCACTGGCGGGTGCGATCCAGAACGCCCACACCAAGCTCCACCGCTGCCGTGTCTGCCAGAATTATACCGAAGCCGAGCTCTGCCCCATCTGTGCCAGTGCCAAGCGGGACCGCTCTGTCATCTGTGTGGTGGAAACGCCCCGTGATGTGCAGGCGTTTGAGCGCACCCGAGAGTACCATGGAATGTACCATGTGCTCCACGGTCTCATCAGCCCCATGGATGGCATCGGTGCTGAACAGCTGACGGTCAAGGAACTGCTGGCCCGTCTGGGAGATGGTGAAGTGAAGGAAGTGATCATGGCCATGAATCCCACCGTTGAAGGTGAGGCAACGGCCATGTATCTGGCAAAGCTCATCAAGCCCCTGGGCATCAAGACCACCCGTCTGGCCTATGGCCTGCCCGTGGGTGCCAGCCTGGAGTATACCGATGAGACGACCCTGTACCGGGCGCTGTCTGGCCGGGGAGAACTGTGATCATTTGTATTTCAAAGCCCTGCGTTTGCGCGCGGGGCTTTGTGCTGTTTATGGGATAAAAAAGAAACACCCGGCCGGGGAAATGAAACAAATTCAAGAAATATAGAAAAAACTCAAAAAAGATGCAAAAAAGTGTTGACAGAAGGCTGGGG